>NZ_FOOK01000012.1:0-2680 GCF_900113175.1 Planifilum fulgidum
CGAAAAAGCCGCAAACCCCGTCGTGGCCGCCCCATCCGTGTGGGAGAGGGATACCGCCGGCGTTGGATCATTGAACGCTGCTTCGGGTGGATGACCAATTACCGTCGGTTGGTAGTTCGGTATGACCGATATTTGCATATATATAGAGCTTTTTGCCTGATCGCATTCATTATTTGGTGTGTAAACCGAATTTTGAAATAGCTTCTAAACTGTATGAATACGAGACATCGATATCTATAAGATACTGGAAGAGCCCGGCATTTTCATTTCCACCGGGCTTTTTTCAAATGAAAGAAAAACAGTGTGACATCGTGGATACTTTCAACGTTTTCCTTTTTTCGTTTCCGTTTTTTAAACCAGTTCAGGGCCTCTTGGTAAGGATCCGCTTTGGGATTTTGCTGGATAATCTGATTCCAATAGCTGCGCAATTCCCTTCGCAGTTTCTTTTGCTGTATTTCGGAGCAGTTGAAAACACGATCACCTTTCTTTCTTTTCGGTGTTTCCAGATGGTTCGGTAAGTATTGCGCAGTTTTTGCTCCAATTTTTCAGCCTTTAGCCCTCTGCGATAGCGTGCGAGGATTTTCTTTTCGAGTTCTTGGGCCTCCTTCTCCTTCATCTTGAGGATGATGGATGGATTAAATAAATCCGAGCGGATGGTTCCGCCGGAGGAAATTTCAACCCAGTGCCGGGGGTCAAACAATTTCCAGCTGGAAAGGTATCCGCCGTTAATCCGGGCATGAAACAGCAACTTGACAATTTTGGGATCCTGAACGACGGATCGCACATGTTCCTCAAACTTTTCGAACGGCTGGGTGCCTAAAATCAGGACAAACGGGATGTTGTAGGCGGAAAAAAAGGCTTCAATCACCCCTTGTTGGAGAAGTGATACCAAGTGAGGAAAATGAAAGTGCAGCATTTCATAAGAAAGGCCGAAATGTCTCTGCTGCAATTCCCGCCGAAAATCCCGAAGAAATCTTGTTTTGGAAGAGGGATGCTTGCGGTTTGTGTCTGCAAGGAGAGGGGCAACCTCCTGCACAACGGAATAAACTTGATCAGCGGAGGGGTTTTCTGTGATTGAGCGGGCATCCAGATGCTTCCGCTCCCTCTGCCTTTGGCGCACCATATCCATGGCCCGCACTCTTTCCTCAATTTGATCCAGGCACCCCTCCAAATTGGTTCGGATTTCTTTGGTGGTAAAGCGAAGCACATCGTCATAACCGTGGGTAATCATGTAATAGTCCCGTAATGCATCACGGATTCTTCGATCTGGTTGTTGATGGTATCTCCCATCGACTTCTACCACGATTTTGCAATGCTTTCCCATGACTACGAAATCGGCGACGTAGCGATATCCCATTCCGTATCGGGGATTGTCGCGAATGGGATCCTGCGCCCGATAGGATATCTTGCGCCGTTTCATCCCTTCTTCCAGGATTTTCTCATATGGAGAATCCAAACTTCGAACCTTCACCGATGATCCCTCCATGTTTATAAAATCAGCCAAACAAAGAAAGCGCCGAAGAGGGCTGTTAGGCCAATGACATGATCCATTCCACTCCCGGTGGGAACGCGCGCGATCCGAAAGTACCGCTGATAGGGCCACAGCCACGGAACGCCATGCGGGGTCATTGAATCCGCTATGAGATGGCTGGCATAACCGGCAAAGGCAGCGGGAGCCAGCCCAGGATCAATTAGATAAACCGTCCATGTGATCATCCCGAGGGCAAGCAATGAGTGGGTGAAGGTCCGATGGGGAAAAATCGCTGTCAGAAGCAAAAACAGTCCAGTCAAGAGAAATGCATAGGAGTAATGGGTTAGATAGATCGAGCCCAGTCCGGCCGCCCCAATAGCAAGACGGCGCATTTTGGAATCGACTTTTGGCAGCACAAACTGGTAAATAAGGCTTTTTTCCGCATCCAGATCCGGAACTGTCGCCGCCGCTGCCGCAACGCCGATTATCACTTCTTTGGGCCATTCAGGGTGACCGGTGGCGGCGGCCACCGCCACTCCCGCCGCAGTACCCACAAATAAGTGAGTCCATCCGGTCATATACAGCCCTCCTATGAGGATAAAACCATTTTATAATCGGAAAAAGATGAAACAAAAAGAAAACGAACAAGACACCATCATCACTAATTTTATTACCCATTATACCGTAATGATATTGGAGATTCCGATGACAAACCAAGAGAAATTCAAATATTTAACGGAAATTTTGTATTGAAATTTGCAAAGAACACCCCCTCAAACCTCCGGGGGATTTGTTTCGGTGTCGTCGACCTCCAATAATGCAAAAACCCCTGGAGATCGACGACACTTCCATTTTCTTCCAATCACCCAAAGGCCAAGTGAATGAAGGGAACAACCATTTTCCCAATTGACGAAATTGTTCCCGAAGGGTATAGTGCAATATGTAGAGTATTAAATTGGAGGGCTTTTTCAGGGGTTTGTAGGTTACCTATGAGGAATTGAAACTTGATTGCCTCTAGTTGCTTCTCCAACTCCTGTCGACGGAGTTTGTAGGTTACCTATGAGGAATTGAAACGGAAGTAAGTATTATAAAGAAAACGGGGAGATACTGATGTTTGTAGGTTACCTATGAGGAATTGAAACATTTCCGTTCCCTGGGGCCTGGATCATGAAAAATTTGGTTTGTAGGTTACCTATGAGGAATTGAAAC
>NZ_FOOK01000012.1:2770-91496 GCF_900113175.1 Planifilum fulgidum
GTTTGTAGGTTACCTATGAGGAATTGAAACAAGGACAGGAGCCTAAATACAGCGTCTGCATCATGGTTTGTAGGTTACCTATGAGGAATTGAAACCTTTTTCCTCTTTACTGTACCATCTTTGGTACAGTAGTTTGTTTGTAGGTTACCTATGAGGAATTGAAACTTTTATAAAACCCTCGGGCGTTCCCAAAAGAAGGATGTTTGTAGGTTACCTATGAGGAATTGAAACTCCTTGGCCTCTTCAAGCCCTTCGGTGACTTCCGCCGTTTGTAGGTTACCTATGAGGAATTGAAACGCGAACCTTTTCCATCGTGAAACCATGCTGGACCATTTCGTTTGTAGGTTACCTATGAGGAATTGAAACTCCTTGGCCTCTTCAAGCCCTTCGGTGACTTCCGCCGTTTGTAGGTTACCTATGAGGAATTGAAACGCGAACCTTTTCCATCGTGAAACCATGCTGGACCATTTCGTTTGTAGGTTACCTATGAGGAATTGAAACAGAGTCCACCATCTCCTGCGCGTGATCGATGGCCTTGTTTGTAGGTTACCTATGAGGAATTGAAACCGGCAGAAAATCGAGCGAATAACTGGAATTAAATTCGTTTGTAGGTTACCTATGAGGAATTGAAACATCCACAACAATTTATTCATAGACCAGAATGCGTCCCGGAGTTTGTAGGTTATCTATGAGGAATTGAAACAGTATTTGGCGGTGGTTGAATTTCAAAGAGAAAGTGGTTTGTAGGTTACCTATGAGGAATTAAAACCTTTCGCCGAACACGTTACACACATTGCACTGGAAAGTTTGTAGGTTACCTATGAGGAATTAAAACAACTTCCCTCTAGTATCAACCCCCGCATAAAGATAAGGTTTGTAGGTTACCTTGAGGAATTGAAATACTTCCTGAGTCTCAGTTGCGGTTCAGAAACGTTTGTAGGTTACCTATGAGAGATTGAAACTAGGCTAAAGCACCAATAGTCGCCGTTTTTTATTTCGGAGGGCTTTATGACGGGAAGCTGCACAGGGCGATGGTTTACGGCATTGACGGGATCATCGTCGAGGTGGAAGTCGACATCCATAACGGCTTGCCCGGGTGGGGTAGTTTACAAGTTCCGCCGGAGATTCGCGAGGGAGAAGAAGCTCGGGATCTGGCAGTGTCCGGGGTACGTGACGGATGAAGGATTCAACAAGGACAAGTGGTGCAAGGATGGAGCCGAAAAGAAGCCGGATGCGGGTTATACTGGACCGTATAACCCTAAAGGCCCCGACCGAGACTGCTCCGACTTCGCGACCCGAGCCGAAGCCCAAGCCTTTTATTAGGCGGCCTGGGGACCGGAACGGAATCTCCACCGCCAAGTCCCGGACAAATAACGGCGCAGCCTGTGAGTCCCTCCCACGAAGGGCTTTTTTATGCCAAAAGCGGTCCATTGCGCAAACGAACAGGGAATATTGAAATTATGGATTGGAGCAACAAGCACACATGAAGGGAGAGGATCAAAATAAAGCACAAAAGAAAGCAATGGTCGTTGGAGGAGCACTGGAAAGCTTTGCGTGAGCAATTTATATTTTTCTTTTGCTTTGGATTAATGTTCTTGGGGGCTTTGATGGTCCCTTCCAGCTTGCGGGAAGGACTGCAGGTTTCTTCGTTTTTCATGGGGTCGATGTTGGTGCTTATTTCGGTGTGGCTGAGTTATGTGGCGTATGTGCAAGGGTGGGCCAAACATTGTATTCGATGGTTTGAGATGCAGGGGAAAAATCCGGGGCGGTTTCTTCTCATCCCCTGGTGGCTGGTGGTGGGGGTGGGTTTGTCCCATTTGTTGGCTTCGCTGTACTCTTTCTATGCGGATCTGGCCACCCCTGCGATTCAGGGCTTGCTGTTTCATGTATACTGCGTGGGCGTATCCGGGACTTTGATTTGGCTGGGGGTGAAGATCAGAGCGATTCAGCACAACCACCGGACGAAAAAGAAAAAAGCGGCTTAGGAGGATGTAGGGGATGTGGAGAATGTGTTGACCGCTTTGATGGTGCTGGGAGCCGCATATTTGGGCCTCCGTGTGTTTTGGTTTTTGCGGGACTTGCGGTGGCGGATCACCGATCCGATCGGGTATTACCGTGCCCGTACCGAAAGCCGGATCGAGCTTCGGCTGTACAATGCACTGGTCAAACGGGGGTATCGGGTGGTCACGCAGTATCCGTGCGGTCCCTATCGGATTGATATCGCTTTACCGGATTACCGCCTTGCGATTGAATGCGACGGGAGAAAGTACCACAGCACGCCGGAGCAGAAGAGACACGATCGGAGGAAGGATCGCTATTTCCGAAAGAACGGCTGGTCAATATACGGGCGAAGGGCAAGCAAATCAACGGTGAGTTACCAAAGGTTATCGCGAGGATTGAATGGAAAATCGAGTCGATGACGTCATAAAAGTTCGAAAAAAGAGCCCCCCAACCGGGTGCCGTTTTGATTCCTCTTCCGCTCCGATGATTTGGGCCAAAGGGATCGTCTTCCGGTCCTCTTCGCTTTGAAGAATCAACCACCGCTTGATCGGGTCGAGCCGAACGACAACCCCGGTGATCCGCTTGGGGCTGTATCGTTCAGCATAGATCAAAGTGATGGCCGCTCTTGCGCCTTGGACCAAGAAATAAGGCGGCTGGTTTTCTCGATCTCGTGCTCTATCAGCTCTGCCGGCTGATACTCTCTCATTTTCTGCCTGCGATCCAAAGATCCAATTTCGGGAAGGATCACCTGATGACCTTCCCATAGCTTGTTTCCGAGATCCAGTGCCACCGCCTCATTTTTATAACACAAACGTATGTTCCTTTAAAGTTTAAATATATTACAGTAGCATACGGGTGAGGGGGTTTGGAGATAAAAAACGCGGCCCATATCTTCAGAGAAATAGATGGAGATCGATATAGACGCGCTTTTGATTTCAACGAACGTCCACATAAACCGGGCGGGGTAATGCTATCTCCAATTCGGCAAGTCGTCGTCAGCGAATCAAAAGATTGCAGCCAAAAAGGTCTCTGGCACAGACAGACCCGCATGTTGCGGCATGCGGTTTTTTGCTTTTTGAAGGGAAGGATTTGCCAATTCCGGGAGCGAATTATACTTTCTTGAACTGATGGTTTTTTTATTTCGGAGGGCTTTATGTACGCGAAGCTGCACAGTGCGACGGTTTACGGCATTGACGGGATCATCGTCGAGGTGGAGGTGGACATCCACAATGGCTTGCCCGCTTTTGACGTAGTTGGATTGCCCGATTCCGCCGTGCGGGAATCCCGCGAACGGGTGCGGTCGGCCATCAAAAACAGCGGCGGCCGGTTTCCCCTCCAGCGGATCACCACCAATTTGGCCCCGGCGGATTTAAAAAAGGAGGGGTCCGGGTTTGACCTGGCCATCGCATTGGGCGTGATGGGGGCCAGCGGCCAGGTTCCCCTGGAACCGGCGAAGGGTCTCCTCCTGCTGGGGGAGTTGGCCTTGGACGGCACGCTCCGCCCGCTGACGGGAGTGCTTCCGATGGTGATCGCGGGGCGGGAGCGGGGAATTCGCCGGGTGATGCTTCCCCGGCAGAATGCTTCCGAGGCCCGGTTGGTCGAGGGGATGGAGGTGCTCGCCGTCGGTTCCCTGCGGGAGGCGGTTCTGGTGCTGCGGGGGGAGACCCGGCCACAGGCTCCGGAGCCGGAAACCGGGGAGGCGGAGGAGCCCGCCCTGGATGACTTCGCCGATGTTCAAGGCCAGTTCCATGTGAAGCGGGCTCTGGAGGTGGCTGCCGCCGGCATGCACAATCTTCTCATGATCGGTCCGCCCGGATCGGGCAAGACGATGCTGGCCAGGCGCATTCCCTCCATCCTGCCCGAGATGACCGACCAGGAATCCCTGGAAGTGACCAAGATTTTCAGCATCGCCGGGCTTTTCGGCGGCCGTGGAAAGCTGATCACCCGGCGTCCCTTTCGCAGCCCCCATCACACCATCTCACAGGCGGGGTTGATCGGGGGCGGCAATATCCCGAAGCCGGGGGAAGTGTCGCTGGCCCACCGGGGAGTGCTGTTTCTCGATGAGATGCCCGAGTTTTCCAAGAGCGCCCTGGAGGTGCTCCGCCAACCCCTGGAGGACGGGGAGGTGACCATTTCCCGCGCCCGGGCGGTGTTCACCTATCCGGCGGAGTTCATGCTGGTCGGTTCGATGAATCCCTGCCCCTGCGGCTTTTTCGGGTGGGAGGAGGATCGGCCCTGCACGTGCACCCCTCTCCAGGTGCAGCGGTACCGGTCCAAAATATCGGGCCCCTTGTTGGACCGCATCGACATCCACGTGGAAGTGCCCCGGGTGGACTTCAAAACCCTCACTTCCACAAAGCCGGGGGAACGTTCCGCGTCGATCCGGGAGCGGGTCAACCGGGCGCGGCGAATCCAGCAAGAACGGTTCAGGGGGAGAGCGAACCCGACCAACAGCGGGATGAAACCGTCGGACATCCGCCGCCATTGTCCCCTGGACGATGCGTCCCGCCGCCTGCTCCGGGCGGCCTTCAACTCCCTCGGACTCAGCGCCCGGGCCCACGACCGCATCCTTAAGGTGGCGCGGACCATTGCCGACCTGGCGGGGGAGGAGAAAATCCGGGAGGAGCACATGGCCGAGGCGATCCAGTATCGGGTGCTGGACCGCAAGTTTTGGGAGTGAAGGTTGCCGGATGTTTCCGGATTCACGCAGCAGATTGAGGGGATTCATTATCACGCGACAATGCATTGTGGGAACCGCGTTCATCTCTTTTCCGAGATGGATGCGGTTCTTTTCATTTTGATAAGGAAGGAGAAGGTCCAAAGGTTGACCCTCTTTGAAACATTGGCGCCGATCCGCAAAAAGCATCCTGTCACCGTTTCGGGCTTGTAACTGTGCCAAGACCCCATGGACGGAATAGTCACTATCGCATCCGTCAGACAGAGGTCAGCCCGAACACTGCCCGACATTGTAGTTCCGCTCAAGTTAAAGACCGGCCAGCGGCCGGTCGGTTGGGAATCGTCCATACTCGGCCGAGATGGGTGATCAAAAATTAGGGGATGTGAAATGGGAACAAAGCATTTGAGGAATGGGGAAGGGGTTTGAAAAGCTATCCGCTTTTGCAATCCTTTGTACCGATTTGCGGGGCAAATTCCTCATGGTTGCGATAAAAGAGGCGCTTCCTGATCGGATGGGGCAGCGGCATCAGAAAAAGCCTGGTCCAAAAACCAGGCTTTTTTTGATCGAGTTTACCAGGAGGATTTTTTGCGCCGCCAGGGCCGGTCTGATGAATGATGGTGCCTGCGTGGGGAGGAGCCGCTGTGGCTGTGGCGGCGGTGGCGGTCGGAAGAGAACCACGGGCGCTTCCGTCTGGAGGAGGAGAAAAACCGGAACAGGCCGCAGTATTTCACCATTTCCAGGTTTTCCGCCAGCGCCTCTTTGTGGGCGGCCGACTGTTGGGCACGGAAAAAGCGACCCACGTCCACCACTTTTACCCGCCCCTCTTGGTCCACCATGATGTTGTTCAGGTGGAGGTCATCGGGGATGATGCCCCGGGCGTAACAGTATTCCACGGCTTCCTCGATCTGATCGTACAGACGGCCCTTCAGCTTTTCGCCCCCCTGAAGGGCTTGCCACAGGGTGGGACCGTTTACTTTGTCCACGATCATCCATCCTTCCTCCCGGTAGTGCACCCGGGGGAAAGAGGCGTGCCCGGAAAGGCGGGACAACAGGAACGCGTCTTTTCTTTCGGCGGCATCCGGCTTGAACACTTTGACCGCATAGTCTTCAAATTCATAAACTTTGCCGTTCAATCCTTCCCCGAGGAGAGGATAGCGGCGATCCATCCCGCCGCTGGCGATGACGGAGCGAAGGTGCTCCACGATGGCCGGATCGATGGTGAAATCCGTTTGAGCCATGCCGGATCCCCTTTCTAGGTTGGAATGGAAGTCCAAGATTCGCTTTCCCGCCGCGGCGATGACGTAAACGTTCAATTGATGTTCTTTTCTACATACCCAGGCAAGGATGCGGAGATAATAACCAAGTGTTGGATAACGGGGGGTTATTTTCCATGAGGTTATTCCGGAGAAGGGGCCGTTCCGCCCGATCGTCGGAAACCGTCGATTTTTCGCTGACGGGTCATTTGGAGCGCGATCTGAGAAATCTGGAGCAACTGTTTTCTTCCCACGACTTGACGATTCGCCGCATTTCGGGGAAAGCGGAGCTGGCGGTCGCTTTTTTGTCCAGCCTTTGCAATCAGGATATCCTGGAGCGGGATGTGATTGCGCCGCTGAACAGGGAGGCGGCGGAACGGGGATTGGCCCGGGAGGATCTCCTCCGGTGCATTCACACGGGGGATGTCCGGCGGATCTTGGACGAGACTGAGCTGTTGGAACTGTTATTGGACGGTTTTGCCGTCATCTTGATGGACGGTCGGCGCGAAGCCCTGGCCGCGTGCGTCGAAGATATGAAACGCCGGGATATCTCCAAGCCGATCACGGAAGTGGTGATCCGCGGTTCCCATGAAGCCTTCAATGAATCGATCATTGATTCGATCAGTCTGATCCGGCGAAGATTGGCCACGGAACGCTTTCGGATCGAAATGATAAAAGTGGGCAAAGTCGCCAAGAGCCGGATCGCATTTTGTTATATCGACGGGATTGCCCGGCCCGAATTGGTGGAGGAAGTGCGCCGGCGGATTCAAAGGATTGAAAAATTCATCTTTGATTCGGGAAATCTGGAGCAGCTTATTGCGGATCACCCTTTGACCCCGTTTCCGCAGCTATATTATACGGAGCGCCCGGACAAGGTCGTGGCCAGCCTGTTGGAGGGTCGGGTCATTCTTCTCACCGACGGCTCCCCCTATGCCTTGATCGCGCCCACGACGCTGTTCGATCTGCTGCATCCGTCGGAAGACTATTATTTTCACTTCCTTCCGGCTTCGGCCATCCGGATCGTCCGCTATATTTCCGCCTTTTTCGCCCTGTTTTTGCCGTCCATTTACGTCGTGATCGTGATGTACCGTCCGGAGCTCATTCCCACGGAGCTGTTTTTTCGGTTGATTGCCCAGCGGGAAGGGGTACCCCTTCCCACGGTGTTGGAGATTTTTCTGATGGAAGTGTCCTTCGAACTGATGCGGGAGGCGGGCATCCGCCTGCCTCCGCCGGCGGGACAGGCGGTCAGCATTGTCGGGGCTTTGATCGTGGGCGAAGCAATGATTAATGCCGGGCTGGTCGCGCCGGTGACGGTGATCGTTACGGCCACGACCGGCCTTTCCTCCTTCACGATTTCGGCCTTCCATCTGTCCTACGGATTGCGCGTCCTTCGCTTTCTGATCCTGCTTTTTGCCGCCTTTATCGGGATTTTCGGGTTGATCATCGCAACGTTTTTGATCCTGTTGCACCTTTTATCCCTGAAATCCTTCGGGTTTCCCTATCTGTCACCGGTTGTTCCCGGTCGCTCAGGTGACTGGCGCGATGTGTTCATTCGTTTTCCGATGCCCTTCGTTCAGCGCCAACCGGTTTTCTTGAAAAACAAACCCCTTCTCGGCAGGCGGAGGAGGCGATGATGTGCGGTATCCGTGGTGGATGGCTCTGTTTTTGATCCTCATGCTGACAAGCGGGTGCTGGTCGGCGAGGGACATCAAGCAACTTTCGATCGTCAGCGGTGCGGCCGTCGATCCCGGGAAACAGGCACCTTACCGCCTGACGATTCAGTTCGCCGATCCCACGGCAATGGTTCGTCAACAGGAACGCCCCCATCCCTATTACGTCAAACAGGCGGAGGGGTATTCCGTTCTCGATGCCGTTCGCAACATCAGCCGGAGGGATTCCCGGCGAAGACTTTGGTCCCACATGGAGATGCTCCTGATCAACGAGAAGTTGGTACGGCGGGAGAACCTGTTTCGTTTGCTCGATGTCGCCCAACGCTATCACGAAATGCGGCGGGACATCGTCGTCGCGCTGGTGTCCGGAACCGACGCGGCCCGATTCTTGGAGCGAAAAGTGGAGCCTCCCCTATTGGGGGGATTCGTCTTGAGGAGGATCAATCAGGAATCCTATGAATCCGGTGAGGCGCTCCTGACGACGATGTTTGATTTGTTGCTCGTCAAATACGGAGAGGTAAAGGATATGCTGCTGGTGGAGGCGAGGGAGACGGAGGGGGATGTTTCCTTTAACGGGGCCGCCGTGCTGAAGGACGGGAGAAAGGTGGGCCGCGTGGATTTTCCGGAGATCCGGGGTTATCTTTTGATCAAAAATCTGTTGAAGAGCGGAACGGACATCATCCGAACCAAACGGGGAAGTGTCACGGTATGGTTGGAAGGCGGGAAGATCAAAACGAAAGTGACTTCGCTCCGGCCTCTCACGTTCACGATAAAAGGCATGGTGAAGGGGCATATCCAGGAAATCAACTCGTCGGAGGATTTCAGCCGGATTTCCTCCCTCCGGAGATTGGAGCGGCGGGTTGCCCGTGAGGTGACCGGCGAAATCCGGAGGAGTCTGCGGACATCCCAACGGTTTCGGGCGGATTATTGCCAATTGGGGAATCTGTTGGCTCAGTATCATCCATCTTACTGGAAAAAGGTGAAGGAACATTGGAGCGACCGGATTTGGCCGCAGGCGAAATTCCGTATTGAAATCCACGTGCGATTGCTCCACAGCGGCAGGGAAAATCCGAAAGGAAGATGACGATGTATGAAATCGCCCTATCCATCGCATTTATTCTCATTGCCATCGGGGAATGGAGAATGGATCCTTTCCCCAAACCCTTCCGGCTGCGGCTGGGGTATGCTCTGCTGTACGGGATGGATGTCGTGCTTGTTTTACTGCGATTTTGGGACCTTCCGCTGCCCAATTTCAACCAACTGATGATTTGGTTGATGGATCCTGTGGCACGTCCCTTGTTTGATTGGTTGAAAGGGGGAGAGGTGTGAGATCGTCCGCATCTGCACCGAGCGCAAGGGATCGATTGATGACTCCGGTCCAAGCCCAGGCCGTGATGTTTCTCTTTATCCTGGGAACAGCCATCCTGAATGTTCCCGTCATCATCACCGCTCTGGCCAAACAGGGCGCCTGGTTGTCCGTCCTCCTTGCCGCCCTGGTCGGTTGGCTTGCTCCCTTGATGGTGTTTACCTTGTGTCAAAAGCATCAAGGGCGATCCCTGATAGAGGTGTGCCTGTCCGTCCTGGGACCTTATGCGGGAGCCCTGTTGGGGGCCGGATATGTGCTTTACGCGGTTCATCTCGGGGTTCTCGTCGCCAATGATGTGGGCATGTTCGAGACGATGATGCTGCAGCCGGAGACGCCCCTGTGGGCGTTTCACCTCCTGCTTCTGCTCGTCGCCGTCTGCGCCTATCGCTTGGGCCCCGAAGTCCTCGGCCGATTCAGCCAAATGTTGCTCCTCATTGTCATCGTGGTGATTGCGTTGACCTTTCTGTTGCTGATCGGAAAGCTCCACCCCGAAAACCTCCTCCCGGTCCTGGGCGGAGGATGGAGGCGGATTGTTGCCGGAGCGTATCCCGCCGTCGGGTTCCCTTTCCTGGAGACGGTCATCGTGACCGGGTGGATTCTTCCTCGGGTGGAGGAAACCGCCCGTTTTCTCCTGAGGATGGCCGTGGCATATTTTCTGGGAACGGGATTTCTGGTGCTGGTCATGCTGTTCACCCTGATGGTTTTCGGAGCCGAATGGACCGCCCATCTCACTTATCCATTGTACGCCTTGGCGCAACAAGCGGGGATCTCGGATGTCATTGAGCGCATTGAAGCCCTGACACTGATCGCCTGGATCGCGTGCGTGCAGATCAAGTTAATCGTCTGCTTTGCTTTCGCTCTGGATGGACTCCGAACGCTGTTGCGCCTTCCCGACGCACGCCTGTTTTCCATCCCGTTGGCGGTCGCCATGATTATATTTGCCGAAACCATTGTCCCCAGCGAGGTCCATCTCACCGAGAGCGTGAACATCTACTGGACGCCCTATTCCTCCTTGTTCGGGGTGTTCGTGCCGCTTCTCCTGCTGGTCGTCACCTGGATCCGGGGAATGGGAAAAAAGAGGAGGAAAGCGTCCCTTTAATCCGTTTTTTCCGGAATTGAACAAGGGAGAAGCTTACAGGTTTCGGGGGGGAACCCCTGCAGATTTTTTGCGGAAACTGCACGCCCCCTGCGGGCGCAGGGGGCGAAACCGGCTTACTCTTAGCTTTGTCCGCTGAGATCAGAGTCACGCTCTTTCAGTGCGAAATCGGAGCGGAGCAGGCCCATCACCAGCACGTCGTGATACCGCCCGTTCCGATACAATTCCTCCCGCAGAATCCCCTCCACCTGGAAACCGCATTTTTGGTAAGCGCGGATCGCCCGTCGGTTGAAGGCGAAAACCGTCAGCTTGATTTTTCGGAGATTCATCTGCTGGAAGGCGAAGTCAGCCAGGACGCGGATGGCGTCGGTTCCGTATCCCTTTCCCTGATAGGGCTTTCCGATGGAGATGCCGATCCGGGCGAAGCGGTGGTGCCAGTTGATGTCGAAGAGGGCCAGGGAACCGATGAATTCCCCGTCCAGGGTTTCCACCGCAAGCAGAAAGGCATTCTCCTTTGAACCCAGGGTTTCCGGCAGAGACCGGAGCTTCTCCGGTTGGGGCGGGAAGGGGATTGCGTCATCCATCAGCAGGCGGGTTTCCAAATCGCTTTCCCATTCGACAAACCGGTCGGTGTCTTCTTCCCTGAAGGCGCGCAATCGCGTTTTTTCGCCGGTGAACAATCGTTTTTGCCTCCTTTACGACGCGGAAAATTCCGGCGGGACGACACTTTTGCGGCAATGGGCGGCATCACTGGGCGTTCCTCCCTAAAATGTTGGACTGAGAGGATGATACGAAAAACTGATAAAATGCGTCAAGGGCTCGGCAGGCAACGGGTTTCAGGGGGTTCGGCAGTGTGCGTGGAAAGGGTCAAACATGCGGACCAGCTTCCCGCGCCGCGGTCCGCGGCCGCTCCGGCCGTTCCGGATTCCGATTTGCTCTCCCTCCCGCTGTCCTCTTCGCGAAGGGGTTCTGCACCGCAACAGGAGAAAGGCCGTCACTCCGCTTCGATGGAAAAGCGGTGGCAAACCTCCCTTGTCCCTTCCCGGGAAAAGGTGCGTTCGATGAAGGTGACATCCCCTTTTGCGCGGATGATCAAGACGGAGGAGGAACGCGTGCCGTAGCCGGGCATCCGGATAAACGCGGGGGAGAGGAGACGTTCCATTTCCAACCCGACGCCGGTGTCCGGCAGCTGCTCGTCAGGGGCAGGTTCCTCATCCGCCAACAGTTCAAAGAGGAGGGAGGGGTCCGGATTCCGAAGGCAGGCCGTCAGGCGTTCCCGTCCTTTGACCACCTTGGGCCAGGGGGTGTCCAGAAGAGCGTTGCTGAGCCCGTGGATTCCGGGTTCGACGGGGGAAATTTTGTCGTTTTGGTTGGAGTAGTGCCACAGTTCCCAGGGAGTGCCGACCAGCAGATTGAAGCCGGGGTAGGATGTGCGCTGTTTTGACAGCTTTTCCAGATAGATTCGGGGGGGAATCTCCGACGTCAGATAATCCCGCACGAGCAGGCCGCGGGATTTTTTGTTTTTCACGGAAGCGAAAGGGTCGCGGAAATTGGTGAGGGCGGCGAACCGTCCCCTGCGGGTGATGCCCATCCACGTCCCCCCTTTGACCCGATCGCGCCCGGCCAGCACGTCGGGATGATCCTCCCAGAATCGGGCCGGTTCCGTCGGCCGGTCCAAGTATTCGTCCCGGTTGGCGGCTACGACCAAGGGGTAATCCGGGTGGGCTTGGAAGGCGAAAAGGATAAGACACATGACTGCACACCTCTCGGTGAAAGTAACACTTTTGGGCGACGGGATGAATAGGATAGTGCGGAATGGGTGAAAGCCGAGTCTGTCTGTATTGTACACCATGAGACAGCGTTCGAGCGGAAAGGTTTATCGATCATTATTTTAATATTTTGAATGAAAGCGGGGATCTGCCATGACACTGACCGCAGCCCACGGGATCTATGCGGGGGTGACGCTGGCGATTATCGGCGCCATGCTGTTTCGCCGGGGAGTGGTCCTCCCCGCCCTGCTCGGAACCTTGCTGGTCGCCTGGGTGCACGAGAAAAGCTTTGCGGGCGGATTGCAGGCGATTTTCAAGGCCAATATGGTGGCTGCCAAGGAACTGTTCGGCATTTTCCTCATCATCACCTTCATGGTGGCCCTTCTCCGCTCCCTCAACGATTTGGGGGCGGATCGGCGGATGGTTGTCCCCATCGGCAAAATGATGGTGAACGGACATGTGGCGTTTTTGATTCTGGCGGGAGCGACCTATATTCTCTCCCTGTTTTTCTGGCCCACTCCCGCGGTTCCCCTGGTGTGCGCCCTGCTGGTGCCTCCGGCGGTTCGCGCCGGGCTTCCGAAGATGGGGGCGGCTGTGGCCATCGCCCTCGCCGGACAAGGGATGGCCCTGTCCTCCGATTATGTGATGCAGGTGGCTCCGATGTTGAGCGCTAGGGCCGCGGGCGTCCCGGCGTCGGAGGTGGCGGATAAGGCGATGATGCTGTCCCTCATCACCGGCGTGGTGTCCATCGGTCTGGCCTACCTGACCTTGTTTTCCAAGATACGGCGCTCCGATGACCCCTGCAATGAGCGGGAATGGGAGTCCGTCGTCAGCGTTCAGGAAAAGGGGGAAGAGGGCCCCCGGCAGGCGCGTCCCCCGGGCCGGTGGGCCGGCGTGTTTGCCCTGTTGGTTCCGCTTTCCCTCTTCGGCATTGTGGCCGTCATGATCCGCTCTAAATTGGACGGCGGAAGCGGCCTGGAGGGGGAGGACGGGGCCGCTTTTGTCGGTGGCGTGGGGGCCCTTTTGCTGATTTTGGCCACGTTGGCGCATTGGAAAGGCCGGGCGCTGGATCGGATTGCCGACCATTTGGTGGAAGGATTGATCTTTGCCGTCAAAGCGATGGGACCCGTCATTCCCATTGCCGGCTTTTTCTTTCTGGGGAACGGGGAATTTTCCGGACAGATCCTGTCCGATCCGGAGCGCGCGCCCGCCTTCCTCTTTGATCTGATAAACAGCGCGCAATCGCTCATACCGGACAACCGCTTTCTGGCCGGCTTCGGTTTGTTGATCGTCGGCATGATGACCGGGTTGGACGGCTCGGGATTTTCCGGCCTGCCTCTGACCGGCGGACTGGCCGGAGCGATGGCGGGTGCTTCCGGGACGGATCCCGCCATGTTGGCTGCCATCGGCCAAATGGGAGCGATCTGGAGCGGGGGAGGGACCGTCATCGCCTGGTCTTCGCTGGTGGCGGTGGCAGGATTGACGGGGGTGTCCACCGTCGAACTGGTGAGAAAAAATTTCTTCCCCGTGCTTTTCGGTCTGATCCTATCCACAGGAACGGCCATTCTCATCGGAGGATAAGGGGAAAAGGCAGGTGGCTTGAATGCGGCGGGTGGCCGCGGCGGGACAAAATCCTGAAGATAAATTTTTTTTGGTGAAGAGGAAAAAGGGATTGATTCGGGAGGAAAGTTGAATAAAATGGTTTTTGGGACCAAGATCAAAGGCTTTCAGATAAAGGAACCGGGAGGAATGGATCCTCCCGGTATAAAATTTATATAAAGGAGAAAAAAATGAGGTGGTATTATTCGGGCGGGTTTCCCCATTTTGAAAGGGCGGGAATCCCGCCCGATGATCAAGCCGCGCTTCGCCGCATGAGAAGACCGATCAGGAGAAGTCCGGCGCCGAGCAGGGCATGGGTCGGGTGATCCGTTCCGGTATTCGGCAGCCGGCCTCCGCTGTTGCCGGATTTGGATTGTTCCAGGGTGCTTCCCGGATTGGAATCGTCTTCCGGGGATTTTTTCTCCCCGACGGAGTCCTTTGTCCGGTCCGCTTTTTTGCAGGGGGCGGATGCCCAAATTCCCTTTTCCAGCGTTTTGGCGTGATCTTCAAAAACCCGGTATTGTTCCGCGTATTTGCCGTTGCCCGGATTGGCGGCAACCTTTGCCAGTCCCTCGTTGAGAAGGGCCTGCTGTACGGATTTCCCGTTCGCGTAGACATATGCCAAAAGGCGGCCGTCCCCGTCTCGTTCCGGATTTCCCAATTCCAGCCGGACGGTTTTTCCGAGCACCAACTTTCTGACCAGAGCGGCGGCTTCCGGTGCGCAGGAACCCGTCGGAACCTCGATCTGCAGGAGGCGGACCATCTCCCGCCGGCCATCAGGCAGGTTGATCTCGATGGTGGCTCCGTCGATCACCCGAACCGCTTCGCCCTCCAGCTGGGTGGGGGAGGGAAGCTGCTGGGTGGGCGGTTCCTGGCCGATCGGCGGTTGATCGGAAGCGCGTTCCCGCTCTGCATTTTCCCCCGCCGCGTGGACATGCGGTTGGAGGGACAGGACCAGGATCAATGCGAGGGCCAAGGATCGGAACGTTCGCAAGGAAATCCTCCCTTCTGCCGTGGTTTGCCGGATCGCTTTCATTTCTATGATACTATTTCAGTTTATAGATTTCACGATGATTTTATCGATTTTTACTAAATTCTTGACGGATTTGGCCGGGAAAGAGGATGTTCCGCTTTTCCCGGTCTTACTTTATTTGAATCGAATTAAAGGATCCCTCCGCTTGTTGCGGGAGGCGATCCGGTGGTGGAGAAACGGCCCCATGCTTGTGGATGAAAGAGAAGCGGCCGCTTTTTTTGTCACATGGATAATGATAAGTGTTGAGGATGGTCATGGCCGCCGGAAGCGGAATTTTCTTTCTTTTCCCGACTTAACAGCCAAAAGATTTTTTCGCCCCTAGGATGACATTGTCATACATGCCGGCGGAGGCGCATCGGGAAAAAGCGCCTTTCATGAAGAGAGGGGATAGGTTGTGGCGGCAGCGGCGGCATATTGTCTCGTGGATGAATGGTATCGCCGGCGGTTGAAAAATAAGTTCTAACCCGGCTCCTCCGGACTTAGGAGCCGGGTTTTTGATTCAACGCAGATCACCAAGACGAGTTCGCATCAGGATATGATGACAGTGCCGCTCTTCGGTCGGCTTATTGATTCCGCGCCGACCGGACTATACAGCCGATGCGGCCGCTGTTGAAGCGATGATATGTTATTGCGCCCGGTAGATTGTTTGAAATCCTGCACCGATCCCGCGCAGTTTCTTTTTTATTCGACCACCCGCAGTTCTTTGGGGAATTTGGTCAGGATTTCGCAGCCATCCCGGGTGATGACCACGTCATCCTCGATTCGCACGCCGCCCTTGCCGGGGATGTATATGCCGGGTTCGACGGTGAAGGTCATCCCTTCCCGGAGCGTCTGGTCGTTGGAGGCGCTCATGGAGGGAAATTCGTGGACCTCCAGGCCCAGGCCGTGACCGACGCGGTGGGGGAACCGGTCCCCGTATCCGGCGGCGGTGATCACCTTCCGGGCGGCCTGGTCGACTTCGCTGATGGGGATGCCGGGGGAGCAGCGCCCGAGGGCGGCCTGCTGGGCTCTTAAAACCGTTTCGTAGATTTGCCGGCACTGATCGTCGATTTGCCGGTATGCCACGGTCCGGGTGATGTCGGAACAATACCCGTCCACAATGACACCGAGGTCGAACAGCACCAGGTCCCCGGGAGACAGCTTGCGGCTTCCGGGGGTGCCGTGGGGGAGGGCCGTATTTTCACCGAACAGGACGGTGGTGGAGAAGGACATTCCCTGCACCCCTTTTTTCTTCAGCTCGTATTCGATTTCGGCGACGATTTCGATCTCCGTGCACCCCTCCCGCAAGGCGTCGATGCCGATTTCCACCCCATAGTCGGCCAGCCGGGCCGCCTTGGCGAGACGGCGGATTTCCTCCTCGTCCTTGATGGCGCGAAGTTCGTACATCTTCTCCTCGACGGAGACCAGGGTTGCATCGGGATTCAGCGCGAGGAGCCGTTCGGCCCGCCCGAAGGTCAGGTGTTCCTTCTCCACGGCGATCGTGCCTGCCGCCCGGTTCCATCTTTCCCGGATGCGGTCCCAGGGGTCTTCCGCGTCGCCGTAACCCAGGACTTCCCCTTTCCAGCCCGCCTCCTTGGCCCGCTGCACTTCCAACAGGGGACAGATCAGGAAGGGTTCCTCCTCGGCTGGAACGAACAGGGCCAAAAGGCGTTCGTGGGGATCGCAGTGGAAGCGGGTCAGATACAAGATGTTGGCCGGGGAAGTGAGCAAGGCGAGGTCAATGCCCTGATCCTTCATCCAACGGGAGAGTTCCTTGATTTTTTGGTTCATGTTTCCGCCCCTTTCCCGAGGTTCTCTTACTCAATGTATCAAAAAACGGGGGAAAGGACGATCCCCGGGGGATGCGGACCGGCCGTCGGGCCGGAACCCGGAGGCGTCGGCCTTGCCGGTTCTGACCGGGCGCTTCGGGTGTGTATATTAAAACCGGGAGGGGAAGGAGATGGAAAAGGACCGGGATGGTTTCCGGCAAAACCGGGGGGATTGGGCCGGGGGAACGTGCGCTTCGGAAACCCAAAGGGCGCGGAAGGGGTCCGCCTTGGAGGTGTTGAAAGTGGCCGTCCGGTTGGGGCTGACGTCCTTCGGCGGCCCCGTCGCCCATTTGGGGTATTATCGGGAGGAATGCGTGATCCGGAGAAAATGGCTGGATGAAAAGACGTATGCGGACCTAGTGGCCTTGTGTCAGATGCTTCCGGGACCGGCGAGCAGTCAGGTGGGGATGGCCATCGGTCTGATCCGGGCGGGATTTCCGGGAGCATTGGCTTTCTGGACGGGATTCACCTTGCCTTCCGCCCTGGCGCTGATGGCGTTTGCTTGCGCCTTGCAGGGAATCCAGATCAAAGGGACGGGTTGGGTTCACGGATTGTTGGTCGTCGCGGTGGCGGTGGTCGCCCGGGCTGTTTGGGGCATGGCCCGGGGGCTGGCTTCGGATCGCCTCCGGGGGACGATCGCCGTTTTGTCGGCCGTCGTCGCGGTGCTTTGGCAATCGGCGCTGAGTCAGGTGCTGATCATCGCCTCCGCGGGGGTGTTCGGTTGGATCCTTTTGCCCAAAGGTCCCGGCCGGGAAGCCTCTCCGCTGAGGATTCCTTTTTCCCGGAGGGCCGCGTGGATCGCCTGGGGGCTGTTTTTCGGGCTGCTCTTTCTTCTTCCGTTGTGGCGCGAAGTCGCCTCGAGCCGATGGCCGGCGATTTTGGACAGCTTTTACCGGACGGGTTCGCTGGTGTTTGGCGGCGGCCACGTGGTTCTTCCGCTCCTGGAGGCGGAAGTGGTGTCGCCCGGGTGGATGACTCCCGACCAGTTTCTCGCCGGGTACGGGGCGGCTCAGGCCGTGCCGGGGCCCCTCTTCACCTTTGCCGCCTACCTGGGGATGCTGATCGGCGGGTGGCCGGGGGCGCTGTTGGCGACGGTGTCCATCTTTTTTCCCTCCTTTTTGTTGATTGTCGGGACACTCCCCTTTTGGGACCGGATCCGCACGCGACCGGAGTTTCAAAGGGCCCTGGACGGGATCCATGCGGCGGTGGTGGGAATATTGTCGGCGGCCCTTTATGATCCCCTGTGGACCGAAGCAATTCGGACTCCGTGGGATTTCAGTTTGGCGCTGATGGCTTTCGCCTTGCTGATGATTTGGAAAGTGCCGCCCTGGGCGGTCGTCCTTCTGTGCGCGGCGGGAGGGGCACTCCTGTATCTCTGCGGATAGATCCAGCTGCGGCATTGCGGAAGGAGTTTTTTCGTTGGTCATCCAAGTATGATATCCGGCGGGAATTTTTCGTCTTTTGAAGGGAATGGATGAATGGGCAATGATTCTCGGGACTCATGCGGAAATTGATCAAGGATTCGGTTGGTGGTGAGCCGATGAGGGAACTTCTTGACATGGACGCCTCCGCCCTGGCTGAAAAAATCCGGTCGGGAGAGATCACGTCCGCCGAAGCCGTCGAAGGGTATATCCGGCACATCGAGCGGGTCAATCCCCACATCCGGGCGATGATCGAACCCCGGTTTGATGAGGCCAGGCAGGAGGCGGAAGAACGGGATCGGTTGCTCAGGGAGGGAAAGGCGAAGGGCAGGTTGTGGGGCGTCCCCATCAGCATGAAGGAAGCCTTTTATGTCAAGGGGATGCACACCACCGGCGGCCTGCCCCGCCGCAGGGAGGCGGTGGACCGGGAAGACGCGGAGATCGTGAGGCGGTTGAAACAAGAAGGTGCCGTTATTCTGGGCAAGACCAACACCCCCGCCCTGTGTTATTGCCAGGAGACGGAAAATACGCTGTTCGGCCGAACCAACAACCCCTGGGATCTGAGCCGCACCGCCGGCGGCTCCAGCGGCGGGGAAGGGGCCCTGATGGCGGTGGGAGGCGCTGCGGTGGGAATCGGTTCCGACATCGGCGGATCAATCCGATTTCCCGCCCATTTCAACGGGGTGATCGGTTTTAAGTCGGGCAACCGCCGGGTTTCCCCCGCCGGGGCGTTTCCGGAGGTGAAGGAGCCCCATCAGGTTTCCATGTTTGGAATCGGCGCCCTTGCCAAATCGGTGAGGGATGCGGAACTTGTCAATGACATTCTTGCCCTCCAGAAGCCCTCCCCGGTGGATGCCGGAGCCTTTCAGCTGGTGGTTCCCCCTCCTCATCCCGACGCGCCGGTGGGGGAGGAGACGGCGGAGTATTTGGATGCGGTCCGCCGGGAGTTTGCCGCCGGTTCCCGCCATGCGGAGCATCCTCCCCACTTTGAGCGGGCGACCCGGATGTGGCAATGGATCATGTCCCACGACGGAGGGGAGGAACTGGTCCGGCTGTGCGGGGAGAAGGGCTTTTCCGGCGTTTTTCTGGAGTATTTGAAGGCGCGCCTGACGGGAAGGTCGGAGCTGCATCCCTATCTGACCTGGGCCCTGCTGGGCACACGGCTTTTCCGTCCCTCCGCTAAGGAGTGGATGCGCATGTCGGAAGAGCTCCGCGGCGGGGAGCGGGAGGTGGCGGCGTTTTTGCGAAACCGCGTGCTGGTTCTTCCGGTGTACCACTGCGCCGCCCCGGAACACGGAAAGGTGTATGCGGAGCTTTTCTCCATTCGCCAAACCTTTCTCCGGTATCTTCCGTATGTCGCCTATGCCAACACCTTCGGATTGCCTTCCCTGACCGTTCCCGTGGGGACCGACCGGTCCGGGATGCCGATCGGCCTCCAGCTCATCACCGCCGTCGGCCAGGAGGCCGCCCTTTTTCAGTGGGGGCGCCGGGTGGAATCCGCCTTCCGGGGGTATGTGCGCTGCACGAAATACGATGCCGAGAGCGGCGACGAACCCGGAGGGGGATCTTGACAACCGCCTGCGATCGGGGAATCCGAGAAAAAGACCGGATCCCTTTGCGGCGTGGATGAACCGGGAGGACTTCCCCACGTCCGGGGCCATCCGCTTTGAGGAGAAAGGAGCGCGGCCAGCGGGTGATCGTGGAGCATATCGGTTGGGGGGAAAGAGAAGAGGGGACGGAGGGTCGCCGCATCGGACGGCCTGGTCCGGTTGCCTGGAGAGTCTGCGTTCGGCACGGGAATCGAGAGAGGGGGAGATCTGCTGTCTTCTGGGAGACCGGGGCCGACCCCCTCGGGGAAGGAGGATGCACATGTTGCCGTCAGCGGTTGTATCGCCGGAGTGGTTGCGGGAGAGGCTGGAAAATCCCGATCTGGTTGTCGTCGATTGCCGCTTCGAACTGGGAAAGCCCGATGCGGGCCGAAAAGCGTACGAACAGGATCACGTTCCGGGAGCCGTCTACATGGATCTGGAGAAGGATCTCTCAGGTCCCGTCGGCCGGCACGGCGGGCGTCACCCCCTGCCGGAGACGGACGCCTTTGCGGAGAAGTTGGGAAGGGCCGGAATCGACCACACCAAAATCGTCGTCGCCTACGACGATCAGGGAGGGGCGATGGCGGCCCGCCTGTGGTGGTTGCTCCGCTATCTGGGGCATGAACCGGTGGCGGTTTTGGATGGGGGGTATCAGGGGTGGAAGGAGAAGGGGTATCCCGTGACGGCGGAACGGATCCAGCCTTCGCCCGTCCGGTTCGTCCCCCGAATCCGCCATCCCGAATGGTTGGTGGACATGGAGGAAGTGAGGCGTCACCGGGGGCTGTTGATCGATTCCCGGGACCCCGAACGGTATGCGGGACGGTTTGAACCGATCGACGCCAAGGCGGGGCACATCCCCGGCGCAGTAAACCGGTTTTGGAAAGACAATTTGGCGGAAGGGCAGCGGTGGAAATCCCGGGAGGAATTGCGGCGGGATTTTTCCTTCATTCCGGAAGGGGAACGTCCCATCGTCTACTGCGGTTCCGGCGTGACGGCGTGTGCCAATCTGCTGGCCCTGCATCTCGCCGGCCGGGAAGGGCGCCTGTATGCGGGAAGTTTCAGCGATTGGATCAGTTATGAGGAAAATCCGATCGCGCAAGGAGAGGAGGAGCCCCGTTGAGGGAAGCCTTGCAGGGCGGCTTCCCCCGCGGGGTGCCGGAAGCAACTTTTTCCGAAAATTTAAACACAAGGCGTGCGGCCAAGTCCGCTTGCAGGGGGGCTCCGGGAGGGGAGCAGTGTAACCCGTTTGCAACCCGTTCCTGGTATCTTCCTTGTGGGATTTTGCATCACGGGAATACGAGGAGCGATGTCGGTGTACCGGGAAACGGGTTGGCTCGAAGGGCGCAAACGGCTTGCTCCGGATCAGATCGCCCTTGTTGACGGAGAAACCGGAAGGCGCTGCAGTTACGATCTCCTGTACCGGCGCTCGGTCCGGGCGGCCCGGTATTTGTCGGAGATGGGCATTTCAAAGGGAGACCGGGTGGCATTTCTTGCTCCCAACGATATGGCCGTTTTCGTCTGTTTTTTTGCCTGTGAGCGGCTGGGGGCGATTTTTGTCCCCCTGAACTGGAGGCTTTCGCCCCGGGAATTGAACGGGATCCTGGAAGATGCCGGGCCGAAAGTGTTGCTATTTCACCGGCGAATGGAGCATTTGGCGGCAGCGCTCGCCGCCCCGTCGATCGTCCCCTTGGATCTTTTGGATCCGGACGATCCGCCGGAGCCGGAAGGAGAGGAAGAGGCGGATTATCCCTCGCTGTCGGACCCGGCCATGATCCTCTATACGGGCGGGACGACGGGGAAGCCGAAGGGGGTGGTGCTCACC
Source organism: Planifilum fulgidum (assembly GCF_900113175.1). NCBI lineage: Bacteria > Bacillati > Bacillota > Bacilli > Caryophanales > Thermoactinomycetaceae > Planifilum > Planifilum fulgidum. The sequence continues at coordinate 23,875 of NZ_FOOK01000012.1, forward strand.
CATGGCTCCATCTTTTGGAACTCCATCAACACGATTTTGAGCTGGCAGCTGACGGCGAAGGACAGGGCCCTCTCCTGCTTGCCCCTGTTCCACACCGGGGGATTGAACGTCCTCTCCCTTCCGGTGTTGCAGGCGGGGGGGACTCTCGTCATCATCGACCGATTCGACCCTGACAGGGTGATGGATGTGATTGACCGGGAACGGTGCACCATCGCCCTGATGGTTCCGACGATGTACCACCTGCTCATCCGGTCGCCCCGGTTTGCCGAAAAATCCTTCCCCACCATGCGGGAGTTTCTCTCCGGGGGCGCGCCGTGCCCGCGGGAAGTGCACCGGGCCTTCGCCAACAAGGGGCTTCCCTTCCGGGAGGGTTACGGCTTGACCGAGGCGGGACCCAACAATTTTGTCACCGATCCTTCCACCGCCCGGAAAAAACCCGGAACCGTCGGGAAGCCGATGCTCTACAACCAGGTCCGGATCGTCTCGGAGGACGGGACGGATTCCCCGGCGGGAAGCGTGGGAGAGATTTGGATCCGGGGCGGTCACCTGTTCGACCGTTACTGGAACAATCCGGAGGCGACCGACGAGTCGCTGGTCGACGGCTGGCTCCGGACCGGGGATTTGGGGATGCGGGATGAGGAGGGGGACTTTTACATCGTTGGGCGAAAAAAGGAGATGATCGTCACGGGGGGAGAAAACGTTTATCCTGCGGAAGTGGAACAGATCATCGCCGAACACCCCGAAGTGGAACAGGTGGTCGTGGTGGGTGCGCCGGATCCCAAATGGGGGGAGGCGGTGGCGGCCGCCGTCGTTCCGAGGAAGGGTTCCTGCCTGACCGGCGAGGGACTGAGGTCCTACCTGAGGGGCAGACTGGCCGCGTACAAGATTCCCAAAGCCGTCCTTTTCATGGACGAACTGCCGAAGACGCCCGTGGGCAAGATCGACAGGCGGGCCATCCTCCGCCTCTTTGTCCAAAAGGATTGAAGTTCCGAGAGGTGGATGCCATGAGAAGGGGAATGCGGCTCCTGAAAACGAAATGGATCCCTCCGGCTCCCAAATCCAGCACCTTTCGCAGGCCGGAAGTGTCGAAAAAGTTGAAGGGGTTGGTCCCTCTCACCCTGGTCCATGCCGCTCCGGGTTACGGAAAAACCACCGCCGTCGCCTGTTTCATGCAGGACGAACAACTGACTGCCGGCTGGTATCGAATCGGAGAGGACGATGCGAAACCGGCCGTTTTTTTCCGATATCTGCTCGGTGCGCTGAATGTCCGCTTTCCTTCGGTCGGCGAAAAATGGATGCGGCACTTGGAGCGGGAGGAGGAAGACCGGGAAACGGAAGTTTGGTACGACCTGGGATCGGATCTCCTCAATGAATTGGCCCTGCTCGGGAAAAGGTCCGTGCTCGTGCTGGACAACTGGCATTTGGCCGAAGAAAATCCGCTCCTTTCCGGATGGATGGAGTGGTTTTTTTCCCATTTGCCGGAAAATTCCCGTCTCGTTCTCATCAGCCGGACCCGCCCCGATTGGTCCCGGTTGGCGGAGATGCGGGTGAAGGGGAGCCTGCTGGAGGTGACCGGCGACGACCTGTCCTTTTCCGAGGAGGAAGCGGAGGTGTGGCTGTCCGACGAATACGGGCTCGCCCTTTCGCCGGAGGATTTCAGGCGGCTTCATGGGCAGACGGGAGGATGGGTGCTGCCCCTTCGGCTGATCGGGGAGAAGTTCGCCGCTTCCCGAAGGTTGGAAGAGGGGTTTGAAAAAAAGATTGAGGAGGATTTGTTTCCTTTTCTGGACGCGGAGGTCTGGGAAAGGCAGCCTGAAGAAGTCCGCCGGTTTTTCATGCAGACGGCGCTTCTGGAGAAGTGGTCTCCGGAGGATTTGGAGGCGCTGTTTCCGGAGGCGGAGGCCCGGCGAATCCTGGAGGAACTTCTCCGTCAACATCTTTTTTTGGCGCCGGCCGAGGGGGGGCAGATTCCGTTACCTTCCCCTCTTCCGGGATTATCTCCGGGAAAAGCTGCGCCGGAAGTCCCGGGAACAACGGGTTTTCTTTTACCGTCTCGCCGCCGAACATGCCTTTCGGAACCGGCGGTTTGACGAGGCGATTCGCCTGATGCTGGAGACGGGGGATGCGGAGAGCATCGGCCGGTTTTTGGAGGAACACGGCTCGGTGATGATGGATCGGGGCCGGTTGAACCTGATTGAAAAAGCCCTTTCTGAATTGTCCGAAGAGGTGAAGGATCGGCGCTATTGGCTCTGGGTGCTGGAGGGGGAGGTGAATCGTTACCGCTGTGCCTACGCGCGGGCGAGGGATTGCTATCTCCGCGGGGAAGGAATTGCCCGCGAAAGGGGAGACTTCCGGGGAGTCAGCATGGCGCTCGAAGGGCAGGCGCGAATTTTCCTCGATACGATTCAGCCCAGGGAGGCGGAACGCCTTTTGAATCGCGCCCTGGATGTGCTGGAAGGCATCCCGGGAGCCGAGGAGCAGCGGAGTCGCCTCACCCGTTTGATCGCCGAAAACCTGGTCAATTACGGCCGGGCCGATGATGCCGGCGAGTGGGTGGCCAAGAGCCGGGAGCAACCCGACGGGGAGGAGGAGTTGGAGGCCCGCTATTTCCTGCGAACCGGCCGGCTCGTTCAGGCCAAACAAATCCTTGAGCGGAAAAAGCGGGCGGAGGCGGGCCGCGAGGATCGCCGCCTCCCCCGGGCTCACCGGGAGACGGATGTTCTTTTGTCCCTGATCCACGCGATGATGGGGGACCCCGAAATGGCAAAGCAATATGCCGAGGCCGGGATCATGCAGGGGGTCCGGTGGCAGGTTCCCTTTGTGGAGGCCTGCGGATGGATGCGGATGGGTCATGCCGTTCAGCTGTTGAACCGGTATGAGTCGCAGCTGGCCGCCGACTGTTACCGGACGGCCCTGGATCTGATGGAGGAGATGAAGGTTTCGCGAGGGAAAGCGGAACCGCTGATGGGCCTGTGTCTGCTCCACGGGCGGGAAGGCGCCGTCGAATCGGCTTTGGCCTGCGGGGAGGAGGCTCTGGCCGAAACGGAGAAAGCGAGGGATTTTTGGCTTTCCACCTTGATCCGGCTTTCCATGGGGATCGCCTGCGCCCATGCCTCCCGGTGGGAGGAGGCCGCCGGATGGTTTGCCGATTGCAGCCGGGACTTCGCCCGCTGCGGCGACAGCCACGGTTTGACCGTCGCTTCCCTGTGGCAGGCCCTGACCGCCTTCAAATTGAAGGAACAGGATCAATTCTCCACATGCATGGAGCGCTTTTTAAACCTGATGCGCACGGGGGAACACGATTACCTCCTCCGGCGCCGCACCCTCTTCGGCCCGTCGGATGTGCAGAAGGTGACCCGGCTGCTGTTTGAGGCCCAGCGGCAAGGCGTGAAGGAGGAGTATGTCTCCCATTTGTTGTCGGAGTTGGGCTTTGAACGGATCACCTTCCACCCCGGCTACACCCTGCGGATTGAGACCCTGGGCGGTTTCCGCGTGTGGCTGGGGGATGAGCCGGTGGAGGAGAAGGGTTGGCAAAGGTGGAAGGCGAGGGAGCTCCTCCAATTGTTCATCACCCGGCGGCAGCATCTGCTTCCCAAGGAGGAGATTCTCTCCCTCCTGTGGCCGGGGGTGGAGAAATCGGCGGCATCCCGGGATTTTAAAGTGGCCCTCCACGCGCTGAACCAGGTGTTGGAACCCGGCCGTCCGGCCCGGTCGACCCCCTTTTTCATTCAGCGGCAAGGGTCGATGTACGGATTGAACCCGGCGTCGGGATTTGAGTTGGATGCCGCCGAATTTGAGCGGCGGATTCTGGAGGGATTGCAAACCCGGGATCCGGATCGCGCCCGGAGCGTTCTTGCCGCCGGACTGTCCCTGTATAAGGGGGAGTATCTTCCGGAACGGCGTTACGATGATTGGTGCATGGAGGAGAGGGAGCGGCTGGATGCGCTGTTTTTGCGGGGAGCGGAGCGGCTGGCGCAGCTCTTGTTGGAAGCGGGGGACGATGATGGGGTGATCCACTGGAGCGAACGCATTCTTCGGCGGGATCCCTGCTGGGAGGAGGCGTACCGCCTGCTGATGATCGCCTATTTCCGCAAAAACAACCGCCCCCAGTCCATCAAATGGTATCTCCGTTGCCTGCAGACGCTGGAGCGGGAGCTTCACATCGAGCCGATGCCCGAGACAGAGCGGCTTTACCGGATGATCCGGGAAGGAAATCTGGTGCTTGAACCCCGGTTTGACGGCGCTCCGGAGGCTTCCGCCCCATGAGAGTACGCAATACGCGGCCGGTTTGCCCGCTGTAACCGCTTTGTAACCCTCCGGGGCTATGATCGGATGGAAGAAGCTTCAAGGAGGGGTGAGGGATGAGGAGGCGGATCAGCCGCATCGGATGGGCTTTGGTGTTTTCATCCATATTGGTGCTGGGCGCGGCTTGCGGTTCGGCGGGATCCGAATCGGATGCCGAAAGCGGAGAGCCGATCCGGATCGGGGTTCTGATTTCAAAGACGGGAGCGCTGGAGTCCTACGGAAAACAGACGATCAACGGGTTCGAACTGGGAATCGAATATGCCACCGGAGGAACGAAGAAGGTGGCGGGACGACCCATCGAGTGGATCGTGGAGGACACGGAGACCAAGCCGGATGTGGCGGTCCAGAAGGCGACGAAACTTTTGGAGGAGGACGAGGTGGACATTCTGGTGGGAGCGTCCAGCTCGGCGGACACCCTGGCCGTCCTGCCCCTGGCGGAGGAATATCAGCGGGTGATGGTGGTGGAACCCGCGGCGGCGGACAGCATCACCGGGGACAATTGGAACCGGTATATTTTCCGGACGGCGCGCAATTCCTCCCAGGACGCCGCGGCCGGGGCCCGAGCCATCGCCGCCCCGGGGGTGAAAATCGCCACCTTGGCACCCGATTACGCCTTTGGTCGGGACGGAGTGGCCGCCTTCAAAAGGGAGGCGGAGAAACTGGGGGCCGAAATCGTTCTGGAGGAGTATGCCGATCCGAAGGCCACGGATTTTACTCCGAATATCCAGAAAATTATTATGAAAAAGCCGGACTATCTCTTCGTCATCTGGTCGGGGGCCAACACTCCCTGGAAGCAGCTGGCGGACATGAAGGTTCAGGAGCGGGGGATCAAGATTTCCACCGGCGTGCCGGATTTTGCGGCGATGCAGGTCATGAAGCCGATGGTCGGGATGGAAGGCTTCACGGTGTATCACTACACCCTTCCGAAAAATCCGGTCAACGATTGGCTGGTGAAGGAGCATCGGAAGCGCTTTGGAGGTCCTCCGGACCTGTTCACCCCCGGGGGGATGTCCGCGGCGATCGCAATTGTCGAAGCCTTGAAAAAAACCGGCGGGGATCCGGAGGCGGAGCGGTTGATTCAAACGATGGAGGGCATGTCTTTTGAAACACCCAAGGGGAAGATGACGTTCCGCCCGGAAGATCATCAGGCCCTTCAGGCGATGTACGCGGTGAAGCTGGAAAAGAAAGAAGGTTCCGATGAGCCGGTGCCGGTGTTGATACGCGAAATTTCACCGGAGGAGGCGGCGCCGCCGGTCGAAAACAAGCGGTGAGGGCGGCGGATCGGCACCCGACCGCGGGAAGAAGCGGTGCGTGCCTTTCCTCGTCGGAAGGGAGGGATGAACCGATGGAGACCCTACTGGAGACCCGTGATTTGACCGTCTCTTTCGGGGGCATGTCGCCGTCAACGGGGTGAGCGTCAACATCCCAAAAAACCGCCTCACGTCCATCATCGGTCCCAACGGCGCGGGAAAGACCACCTTTTTCAACCTGCTGAGCGGGCAACTGAAGCCGACCCGGGGGAGCATCCGGTTTAAGGGGCGGGACATCACCCGCCTCTCTCCGCACGCCCGGACCCGGGAGGGGATCGGCCGTTCCTTCCAGATCACCAACGTGTTTCCCGGCCTGACGGTCCGGGAGAACGTCCGGCTGGCGGTCCAATCCCGCATGGGCATCCGCTATCCGATGTGGACCCGGGCCGACAAATACCCGAAAGTGGAGGAAAAGACGACGCATTGGCTGAGGATGGTTCGCCTCCTGCCCAAGGAGAATCTGCCGGCCAAAAATTTGACCCACGGGGAGCAACGCCAACTGGAAATCGCCATGCTCCTCGCCCTGGAAACGGAGCTGCTTTTGCTGGATGAGCCGACCGCCGGCATGTCCCGGGAAGAGGTGCCGGCCATCCTGGAGCTGCTCCGCCTTCTGAAGGAGGGAGGGGAACGGACCCTTCTCCTGATCGAACACAAGATGGACCTGGTTCTCAACCTTTCGGACCGGGTGTTGGTGCTGGCCGGCGGAAGTCTTCTGGCGGAGGGAACGCCGGAGGAGATCATGAGGGACGAACGGGTGCAATCGGTCTACTTGGGAGGGGTTGTTCATGCTCCTTGAGTTGAGGGATCTCCACACCGTGATCGGACGGCACCACATCCTGCAGGGGGTTTCCTTCGGGGTTCCCCGGGGGGAGGTGACGGTGCTTCTGGGGAGGAACGGTGCGGGGAAGAGCACGACGCTCCGGTCGATCATGGGGCTTTCCCCGGTGGTGCGGGGGGAGGTACGGTTTGAAGGGGAGGCGATCCAGTTCCTGCCCACCCATGTGATCGCCCGGAAGGGGATCGGATATGTTCCCGAGGATATGGGCCTTTTCGGCGATCTGACGGTGGAAGAAAATCTGAAGTTGGCCATGGGAAAGGAAGATCCCCCCGCGGCGGAGCGGCTCGCATGGATTCTCGGGCTCTTTTCCGACTTGAAGATGTATTGGCGGCGAAAAAGCGGAGATTTGAGCGGGGGACAGAAACAGATGCTGTCGATCGCCCGGGCCTTCGTCCAGAACCGGTCTCTTCTGCTGATCGACGAACCGAGCAAGGGGCTCTCTCCCATCATGGTGGGCAAAATGGTCGAAGGGATCCGGGAGATCAAGGAGCGGACCACCATTTTGTTGGTGGAGCAGAACTTTTCCATGGCCCGGGCCGTGGGCGATCGGTTTGTGATCCTGGACGGCGGCCGCTGCGTCCATAGCGGCCCGATGGAAGAATTGAAAAGGGACAAGGAATTGCAGAGGCGGTTTTTGGGAATCGCCTGAGGCGATTCCGCAGGGCCGTTTTGAAAGGGAGTTTCCGCGGGGAAGTGGGTGTGGGTCCGCATGGACATTGTGATCAATCTGATCATCAACGGTTTGGCGACGGGAATGCTGCTTTTTCTCCTGGCCGCGGGATTGACTCTCATTTTCGGTCTCATGCACGTGCTCAATTTCGCCCACGGCGGCCTGTTCGTCTGGGGCGCCTATGCCGGAGTGTGGCTGTATCTTTGGACCGGGAGTTTTGCTGCGGGGCTTTTGGGCGCCTGTTCGGCCGGGCTGCTCTTGGGCTTTGTCATGGAACGCCTGATTATCCGGCCGGTTTACGGGGATCCCACGCGGCAGATTTTGATCACGCTCGGTGTGATGCTGGTGCTGAGCGAACTGGTGAAGGTATTCTGGGGTTCCAACCAGATCAGCGTTCCGCCCCTCGACTTCCTGGAGGGCAGCTGGCGGATCGGCGAGATCGTCCTCATCAAGTACCGGGTGTTTGTCATAACGGCGGGGGTTTTGATCTTTGCGCTGCTGCAGGGGCTTTTGAAGAAGACGCGGGTGGGGCTGATCATCCGGGCGGGCGCGATCCATCGCGAGATGGTGGAATCGCTGGGTATCAATGTTAAACGATATTTTTTGTTGGTGTTCATGCTGGGAGCCGCACTGGCGGCGTTGGCCGGCGTGCTGTTCGCTCCCTATTCGGGCGCGATTTATGCGGAAATGGGGATGGAGTACGCGATTCTCGCCTTCATCGTCGTGGTGGTGGGGGGACTGGGCAGTGTGTCCGGTTCCGCTTTGGCGGCGCTGATGGTGGGGCTGGCCAGCGCCTTCATGAATTATTTTCTTCCCGATGCCGCTTTGGCGGTCAACATGCTGCTGATGGCGGCGGTGCTCCTGTTCAAACCGTCCGGCCTGTTCGGAGCGAGGGGGTGAGGGGATGGTTCGGCGAATCGCCGCTTTCCGGTCGCGGCTTCTATGCGGCGGCATCACGGCGCTTCTTTTTTTGCTTCCCTTCTTGACCGATTCCCGCAGCCTCTTGATTCTGCTGACGCAGATATTCATCTTTGCCGTTTTTGCCATGAGTTACGATCTGCTGTTGGGATACACCGGCATCGTTTCCTTCGGCCATGCGATGTTTTTCGGAATCGGGGCCTACACCGTCGGGATCTGGATGAAGCGGGGGGAAGCGACGACGGAGAGCTTTTTGCTCTCCATCCTGGTGACGATCGCCCTGGCCGCGTTGGTCAGTTATCTGGTGGGCATGTTGTCCCTGCGGCTGAAAAGCCACTATTACGCCATGCTGACCCTGGCCTTCGCCGGTTTGTTTCAGGTGGCGGCGGAGAAATGGCGTGGCCTCACCATGGGCAATGACGGGTTCACCTTTTCGGTCCCCGATTGGCTGCGGGACCGGGAAACCGTCTATTTCATCGCCCTGTTTTTCATGATTTTCGCCTTTTACTTCCTGCTTCGATTCACCCGGTCGCCGATGGGGCGGGTGCTGCAGGCGATCCGGGAGAATGAGCAGCGGACGGAAGCCCTGGGATATCGGGTGCTCGATTACAAAGTGGCGGCCAGCGTCCTGTCGGGGATTCTCGCCGGCCTCAGCGGACTGATGTACGGATTGACCCTCCGCTTCGTCAACACGTCGGTTTTTTCCGTCGAGATCACCCTGGACGTGCTGCTGATGACCATCATCGGCGGTGTCGGCACCCTGGTGGGGGGCATCGTCGGGGCGGCGCTGATCGAGCTGACGCACGATGCGCTGACCGATTTGGCCAAGGTGCACCCGCTGTTCGAGCGATGGATCATTTTGTTCGGCATCGTGTACATTTTGGCTGTCCTCTTTTTTCCCAAAGGGATTGTCGGAACGCTCCAAAATTGGCGGTTCGCCCGCCCGGTGCGGAGAGAACCCGATGCCGGATTTGAGGGGGAGAAGGTCTGATGGCGACCCGCGAGAGGATCGGCATCCTGGCCACCGGCGTCTATCTTCCGGAACGGGTGATGACGGGGCGGGAGATAGCGGCGGCCGCCGGCCTGCCGGTGGAGGTGGTGGAAAAAAAGATGGGGATCGTGCAGAAACCGGTACCCGGAGATGACGATCACACCTGTGAGATGGGGGCCCGCGCCGCCCGGAGGGCCATCGCCGGGGCGGGAATCGATCCGGAGGAGATCGATGTGGTCGTTTACGTCGGTGAAGAGTACAAGGAATACCCCGTTTGGACCGCGGGGATTCACCTGCAGCGGCTGGTGGGGGCGAGGCGGGCCTGGGCCTTCGACGTGTCCCAGCGCTGCGGGACGTTCATTCTGGGGCTCAAGTTGGCGAAGGACATGATGCGCGCCGATCCGTCGGTCCGCACGGTGCTCCTGGCCGGCGGATACCGAAATGTGGACTTGGTGGATTACCGGAACGAGCGAACCCGGTTCCTGTTCAATCTGGCAGCCGGAGCGGGGGCGGCGATTCTGCGGCGGGGTTTGTCCCGAAACGAAGTGCTGGAAAGTCACATCATCACCGACGGCTCCTTCTCCGAGGACGTGGTGATCCGGGCCGGGGGAACCAAGAAGCCGCTGACTCCGGAGGGGATCGCCCGGGGGGATCACCTGCTGGATGTCCCGGATCCCCGGGGGATGCGGCGGCGGCTGGAGGAGCGGTCGATCCGCAACTTTCTCGAGGCGATCCGGCAAGCCTTGGCCAAGAGCGGTTATACGGAGCGGGACATCGATTATCTCGGCATTCTTCACATGAAGCGGTCGGCCCACGAACGGGTTCTGGAGGAGCTGGGGCTGTCCGGGGACCAGACGATTTATCTGGATCATTACGGACACATCGGGCAGTTCGATCCCGTTTTGTCCCTGGAGCTGGGGCTCCGGGAGAAAAAAATCCGGGAAGGGGATCTGGTCGTCCTCGTCAGCGCGGGGATCGGTTATGCCTGGGGGGCGACGGTGATCCGGTGGGGAGAAGGAACGTCCAAGGAGGGTTGAACCATGAAACCGATTCGCATCGGCACGGTGGAACTTTCCAACGGGGAGAAGCTGGGGTATCGAATGCGGGAGGGAGGGGAACGGGCGCTGGTCCTGATCCACGGAAATATGACTTCTTCCGCCCATTGGGACCTGGTCCTGGAGCGAATCGACGAGCGGTTCAAGGTGTATGCCGTCGATCTGCGGGGATTCGGCCTTTCCACCTATCGCCGTCCGGTGGAGTCCCTTCGGGATTTTGCGGCCGATGTGAAGGAGTGGATCGACGCCCTGGGACTGAATCGCTATTCGGTCATGGGCTGGTCAATGGGAGGCGGAGTGGCCATGCATCTGGCGGCGGATCGCCCGGAGCAGGTGGAAAAACTGATTCTCCTCGCGTCGGTGTCGACCCGGGGCTACCCCTTTTATGAGACCGATGACAAGGGGCAGCCCACGGGCCGGCGGCTTAGGACCAAAGAGGAGATCGCCGCCGACCCGGGAAAGACGCTTCCGATCCTCCGCGCCCTGAAGCGGCGGGACAAGGAGTTTCTGCGCAAGTTGTGGGAAACGCTCATTTACACCCATCGCCGCCCCGATCCGGATCGGTATGAGGCGTATCTGGAGGACATGCTGACCCAGCGGAATTTGGCGGAGGTGTATCACGCGCTGAATACCTTCAACATCAGCGATCGGCACAACGGGCTGGTGGGCGGGACGGGGGAGGCGAAGCGGATCGTCGCTCCCACCCTCGTGCTGTGGGGGGATCGCGACCGCGTCGTGCCGGAGAGGATGGCTTTGGAGATTGTGGAGGACATCGGGCCGGGCGCCCGGCCGGTCGGCCTGACCGATTGCGGCCATTCCCCGCTGGTGGATGATCCGGATCAGCTGTTGGATCGGGTGACGCAGTTTCTCGATGAATAGGGGGTGCAAAGCTTCTTCAGCGGGAGGAGAAGAATTCCCACAGGATGCGGCTGGCCTCCGGCCCCCGGGAATCGGTGTAGGTCCCGGAGGCGCTTCCCCCGGACCAGGCGTGCCCCAACCCGTTTACGATCCATTTTTCCAGCAGGCGGTTCCCGTGACGGTCGTTGTAGATGTAACGGGTGTAGGTCCGTCCGTTGGCGCTTCCGGTGATGGTTTGATCCGCGGCGGCGTCCACCGACCCATTGTCGCTAAAGTCGTCGGCGTAATCGTTGGTCTGGGCCCATTGGGCGAGGGTTTGGTGGCCGTTGATGGGGGAGACGGTGTAGTCGGCGGTCCCGTGGAGGACGAGGACCGGCATCAACCGGCTGTTGCCGCCCATTTCCCTGTAGGCCAAATACCCCTTCGCGTCCGGATCCGGCTCTCCGTACAGCATGGCCATCGTCGCCTCCAGCAGGGAGTTGGCCGCGTCGTATTCCAAACCGGAATGAACGGCCACCCCGCGGAAAACATCGGGATAGGCGGCGCCCATGATCACGCTCATGGCTCCCCCCGCCGAGAACCCGGCGACATAGACCCGGTTTCCGTCGATCCGGTAGCGGCTCTTCACCCAGTCCACCATTCCCTTGATGACGGCCGGTTCTCCGGATCCCCGGTGCTGGTTGGCGTCCAAAAACCAGTTCCAACAGCGGTTAATGTTGGCAGAGGGATTCATCTCCGGGTAAAGGACGATGAAATTCTCTTCTTCCGCCAGCCGATTCATCTGCGTACCCGCCGCAAAGTCATCGGCGTTCTGGGTGCAGCCGTGAAGCATGACCATGAGGGGAACCGGTTCCCCCCTATAGCCTCCGGGAACATACACTTTGAAATGGAATCCGCCTCCATACTCATGGCGGGTGAAGCTCCCGGCGGCCAAAACCGGTTTGGTTTCCGCCGTCAATGCCGCACCGGTCAAGAGTGTGAGGACAAGAATCCAGACGATGCGTTTCCAATTCGGGGAAGCCACCGTGACGGCATCTCCTCGTTACAATCGTCAATCTATTCAAAATTATAATTCGAATCGTCACAAACCAATTGCAAACCGGTTACAGAAGGAGTGGAGTGCCAAGGATAAAGAAAACCCGGACGAAGCCGTCCGGGATTTCATGTGCGCCCGGGGGCGCCGCGTCACCGGGTGAAGTGGAAGACGACGGATTCATAGGGTCTAAGGAGAATCCGCCTGAAATCGGAGGGGGCGTCTTCGTAGTTGGCGATGAGCACCCGGTGTTTCCAGCGGGCGAAGGGAAGGCCCTCGGGCAGGTGAAATTCGGTCTCCTTTTCGGAAAAGTTGTTTACGACCAGAAGCGCCTCGCCTTCCAGACTGCGCGTATAGGCCCACAGGCGGGGATGGTCTTCCAAAAGGAGTTCGTATTTTCCGTAGGTGATGATATCGTAGTCTTTCCTCAGCCGGATCAGTTTTTTGTAGTGATGGAGGATGGAACGCGGATCCTTGAGTTCCTTTTCCACGTTGATCTCTTTGTAGTTGGGAGCGACTTTGATCCAGGGCTCGACGGTGGAAAATCCGGCGTATTTTTCGCTGTTCCACTGCATGGGCGTGCGCGCGTTGTCCCGGGATTTTTGCTTGATGGCTTCCATGACGGCCTTTTTGTCCGGGTGAAGGCGGTAGGCGTTCAATGTTTCCACATCGCGGTATTCATCGATGGATTCAAAATGGGGATTGGTCATGCCGATCTCTTCGCCCTGGTAAATAAAGGGAGTTCCCTGGAGCATGTGCAGCGCCGTGGCCAGCATGGTGGCCGACTCGCGCCGAAAGACGGTGTCGTTTCCAAACCGGGAGACGACGCGGGGCTGATCGTGGTTGCACCAGAAAAGGGCGTTCCAACCCCCGCCTTCATGCATCCCCCTTTGCCATTCGGACATCACTTTTTTCAATTTCAAGAGGTCGAAGGAGCCTTTCACCCATTTCTCACCGCCGGGATAATCCACCTTCATGTGGTGAAAGCTGAAAATCATGTTCAGTTCCTTCCGGTCCGGCCGGGAGTATTTCACCCCGTGTTCGATGGTGGTGGAGGACATTTCCCCCACGGTGATCAGGTTGGTGCCTTCCAGCACCTCCCGGTGCATTTCCTGAAGGAACTCGTGGACCCTGGGGCCGTCGGTGTAAAATTTGCGGCCGTCGTTCATCGGCCCCTCTCCGGTGGCGTCCGGAAAGCGCTGATCCTTGGAGATCAGATTGATGACGTCCAGGCGGAATCCCGCGACGCCCATGTCCGCCCAGAATTTCATGATTTTGTAGATTTCCCGCCGCACCCGTTCGTTTTCCCAATTCAGGTCCGCCTGGGTTTTGTCGAACAGATGCAAGTAGTATTGCTGGGCCGTCTCGTCATACTCCCAGGCGGAACCGCCGAATTTGGAGCGCCAGTTGTTGGGCCGATCCCGCCAGATATAAAAGGAGCGGTACGGATTGTCCGGGGATTTGCGGGCCTCCTGAAACCATTTGTGCTCGGTGGACGTGTGGTTGAACACCATGTCCATGATGATGCCGATCTTGCGCCGGCGCGCTTCTTCGACCAGCCTTTTGAACTCCTCCATCGTTCCGTAGCGGGGGTCGATGGCGTAATAATCGCTTACGTCATAGCCGTTGTCCCTTTGCGGAGAGGGATAGATCGGCGTGATCCAGATGTAATCGACGCCCAGATAGGCGAGGTAGTCCAGTTTTTCGATGATGCCCGCGAGATCTCCGGTGGGTTGGTTTTTGGCGCTGTAAAAGCTTTTGGGGTAGATCTGATAGATGACCGATTTTCTCCAGTCTTCGTTTCTGAGGTTCTTCATGGGGTTCCGCCTCCTTGACTTGATGGCGAGGAGACAAAAGGGAAGGGGCTGGTTTCCGCAAGTGGTTCGTCGGGAAACCGGCCCCGTATCGCCTCCGGGGGATCAGGCTGGGGATTTTTGGGTCCTTTTTTTGCCGATGTGGTGAAACAGAATCGTCAGCACGAAGGGCACGATGAGGACAATCGCCATGCCGACCAGGAACATCGGGATGTGTTGCACCATGATGGAGATGAAGGCCGGCAGTCCCCCGACGCCGATGGCGGGTGCCAACACGCCGTTGAGGGAGATGAAGACCGCCCCCAGAGCCGAACCGGTAAGCGCCGCGTAGAAGGGGAATTTATGCCGCAGGTTCACCCCGAACATCGCCGGTTCGGTGATGCCGAAATAGGCGGACAGGGCCGAGGTGGAAGCCATGCTCTTCTCGTTGGCGTTTTTGGCGACCCAGAACATGGCGAGGGCCGCGCTTCCCTGGGCGATGTTGGACAGGGCGATCATCGGCCAGATGAAGGTGCCGCCGTTTTGAGTGATCAGTTGCAGGTCGACGGCGATGAACATGTGGTGCATCCCCGTGATCACCAGGGGAGCGTACAGGGAACCGAAAAGCAAAGCTCCCACCGCCGGGGCGGCATCGTAGATCATCACGATTCCCTGGGTGAGCAGGTCCCCGAGGTGACGGGTGACGGGTCCGATGACCGCCAAGGCGAGCCCGCCGGTGATGACGATCGTCGTGATGGGGACCACAAGCAGTTGGATGGCGTTGGGCACCCGCTTTTTCAGCCATTTTTCAACGACGCTCAGGACGTAGGCCGCCACAAACACGGGCAGAATCTGGCCCTGGTAACCCACTTTTTCGATCTGGAAAAGGCCGAGAATGTCGAAATAGGGAATCTCCCCTTCGATTCCCGCCGCCGCCTTTCCGTAATTCCAGGCGTTCAAGAGGTCGGGATGAACCAGAAGCAGTCCCAACACGATTCCCAGGATTTCCGAGCCTCCGAACCGTTTTGCGGCGGACCAACCGACGATGGCGGGGAGGAAGACGAAGGCGGTGTTGGCCATCGTGTTGATGAGATCCCACAGGCCCTGGAGATCGGGGTAGGCTTCCAGCAGACTTTTGTCCTCGATAAACAGCCCTTCCGCCCCGATCAGGTTGTTGATTCCCATCAGCAGACCGGCGGTGATGATGGCCGGCAAAATGGGCATGAACACATCGGAAAAGGTTTTGATCAATCGCTGGAATGGATTCAGTTTTTTGGCCCCCACCTCTTTCACGTCCGAGACGGTGGCGGTTTCAACGCCGGCCAGTTCCACAAATTCCTTATATACTTTTTCCACCTCGTTGGGTCCGATGACGATTTGAAAAACGCCCGCATTGGTGAAATGTCCCTTTACCAATTCCACCTTTTGCAGCTTGTCCGCATCGACTTTTCCCTCATCCTTCAGCACGAGCCGAAGCCTCGTCACGCAATGGGCCGCTTGGACGAGATTCTCTTTTCCCCCGATGCCTTGCAGGATTCCTTCGGCGATTCGACGGTAATCCTTGGACATATCCATCCTCCTTTTCTGTGACTTCAGAAAGCCCGGCGACAGGATGTTTTTTGGTGCGGAAAAACAAAGGCATTATGCCCTAAAAAACGCCCAGGGTCAACCGGGGGGAGAAATTGCCGCGCCCCCCGTCTTATCCAGTGTAGGGAACACCGGGGGAAATTATGTGATTATATTCACAATAATAGCTGTTTGGTGTAGCCGTTTTTTTACATTTCGCGAAGGAGAATAATTCGATATTTACTAGGTTATTGACAATAAGAAAATCGGAGGGATTTTCGGGGGGAGAGGATGCAACGTCAATTTATTGTGAAATAGTTCACGATTTGTTCAACCCTTTTGGCCCTTGCGCGACTTATAATGAAAGTGCGGAAGGGACTAGCTTTTAGCTGTCATGGTTAGACTCGGAAAAAGGGGGGGTGAACATGAATCGGCGTTATTGGGTGGGTTATGCCGCTGTGTTTTCGATGATCTGGATCGCAACGGGATTGTTTTCCGTCATCGAGGGAGGGCCGCAGTCGCAGGCGGTGCTGGTTTTCAGCTTCGCCTTTGCGCTGGTTCTCATTGCGGCGACCTGGCTGAGCAGCCGGCTGCTCGCCCATATTCGTCGATTCGAAGCCAAGCGGGATGCCCTCTATCGACGCGGGAAGTGATTTCGGTATCGAATGCTGTGAATGAAGGAGGAGTTTGCCATGTCCGAGCCGATCCGACTGATCATCTTGTGCAGCTGGGGAGCGACCTCCAGTCAGCTGGCCAAAAAAGTGAAGGAGGCGGCGGACAAGCGGGGAATCGAATTGACGGCCGATGCGGGCGGAACGGGCGAATTCAAAAAGAAAGCCGACCAGTATAATGTCGCCCTGCTGGAGCCCCAGGTACGCCATCTGAAGAAGGAAATGGAGAAAATCGCTGAAGAACACGGCATTCCCCTGGAAATCGTCGATCAAAGGGCCTTTGCCCTGATGGACGGAGACAAGGTGTTGGATCAAGTCCTGACGATGATGAAAGGGAGACGGGAACCATGAACATCATGAATTGGCTGGAAAACCGGCTCATGGAACCCCTTGGGCGATTGGCCCAAAACACCTATCTCCAAGCAATCCGGGACGCCTTCGTCATTTTTGCGCTGCCGGTCATCCTGACGGGTGCGATTTTTCTCATCATCGCCAACCCGCCCACCTCGATTGAATGGGCGCCGATCCAGGCCTGGGCGAACGCGGTCGAGCCGATTCAGGCGCAGATCCTGTTCCCGTTCCAGCTCACGTTTGGCATCATGGCCGTCACGGTCGCCTTCGGCATCGGGTACAGCCTCGGCGAACGCAGGGATGTGGATTCGGTCATGGCGGGAATCCTTTCCATGCTCGCCTTTTTGATGACCGCCTTCCCGGTGGAGGACATCACCAAGATCCCCTTCGGAAAGATCTTGGATTATCTCGGCGGGCAAGGGTTGTTCGTCGCCATCATTTTGGGGATCTTGACAACCGAGGCGATGCGCTTTCTCATCAAGCGGGGATTCGCCTTTGAATTGCCGGCGGGCGTTCCCCCGTACGTGATGCGGACCTTCCGCGTTCTGGTTCCTTTCATGGTGATTTTGCCGACCGTCTGGATCCTGGAATGGATCGTCTGGGCCAATTTCGGCATCACGATTCCGCAGGCCGTTCTGGAGTTGTTCAGCCCCCTCGTCGCGGCATCCAACTCCTATCCTGCCGCCCTTGGCATGATCCTGTTGATGATGGTGCTCTGGGGGATGGGAATCCACGGAATGAACGTGGTGTCTTCCGTGGCGTATCCCTTCTGGATGACTCAGTTGGCGGAGAACGCTGAGGCCGTCAGCGCCGGAGCGACCGCCCACGGAATCGTGACGGAGCCCTTCTTCCACATGTTCGCCCATATCGGCGGGTCCGGGGCGACCTGGGGTCTGGTGATCTTCATGTTGCTCTCGCGTTCCCGCCAATTGAAGGAAGTGGGGAAAACGGCCCTGATTCCGGCGATCTTCAACATCAACGAACCCGTCATCTTCGGTCTGCCGATCGTGTTGAATCCGATCATGTTCATTCCCTTTGTTCTCGGACCGGCGGTGATCGTCACGATCAACTACATTCTGTTCGCCACCGGGATTTTGCCGCCGGTGATCATTCAACCGCCGTTCACCGTCCCGATTTTCCTCGGTGGTTTCATCGCCACCGGCGGTTCCGTCCTTGCCGGATTGGTTCAGGTGATCGATGCGGTGATCGCCGCCCTGATTTACTGGCCGTTCTTTAAACGGTACGAAAAGACGCTGATCGAACAGGAACAATCGGCCCAAGAGGGCTGAGCGGACAAGGAGTGACGCCGTTGGATCTGGAACAAGCGATTTTCCATCTCGTGCTTTACGGAGGAAACGCCCGCGGAAAGGCGTATGAAGCGCTGGATGCGGCGGAGGAATTCCGGTTTGAGGAAGCGGAGAAGCTGCTTCAGGAAGCGGAAGCGGAGTTGATGAAGGGGCACAAGTGGCAGACGGATTTGGTGCAATCGACGGGGGATGATCCCCCGAGCTTTCTCGCCATCCATGCCCAGGATCATCTCATGACGGCGCTGGCGGAATTGAATTTGGTCAAGCGGTTTGTAAAAAACTACCGTTTGATCGAGGAGCTGAAAAAGCGGGTGGAAGCATTGGAGAATCGTTGACCCGGAGATGGGCGGGTTTCCCGCCGCCTGTGCGGGCGGCGGGGACCTGCCTTTCCGTGAGAAGGCGATGAGAAGGAGAAGCCCGCGCCCGCTTGCACGGTCATGACAGGAAAGGGGGAGGAGGATGAAAATGGAATCGGTCAAAGTGACGCGCATCGTGGTGATCGGAACCGGATGGGTGGGTTCCAGTTACGCGTATGCCCTGGTGAATCAGGGATTGGGCAATGAACTGGTGCTGATTGACATCGATCGGAAAAAGGCGGAAGGGGACGCCATGGACCTGAACCATGCGGTGCCCTTCGGCGCGCCGATGCGCATTTGGGCGGGAGATTACACCGACTGCAAGGATGCCGATTTGGTGGTGATCGCCGCCGGCGCCAATCAAAAGCCGGGAGAAACCCGTCTGGACCTTGCGGAGCGGAACGCGAAAATTTTTCGCTCCATCGTCGATGAAGTGATGAAAAGCGGTTTTAACGGGCTGTTCCTGGTCGCGACCAATCCGGTGGATATCCTGTCCTATGCCACCTGGAAGTTTTCCGGCCTGCCCGCCCGTCGCGTGATCGGGTCCGGCACGATCCTCGACACGGCCCGCCTGCGCCATTTGCTGAGCGGAGCGTACCAAGTGAATCCGCAGAATGTGCATGCCTACATCATCGGGGAACACGGGGACACCGAATTGCCCGTCTGGAGCCATGCCAGCATCGGCGTGCGCCCCATCGCGGATTATCTGAAAGAGGGGAGCGGTCCCAGCCGGGAGGAGTTGGATCAAATCTTTGTCCGGGTGAGGGATGCGGCCTACCACATCATCGAGCGAAAGGGAGCCACCTATTACGCCATCGCGATGGGGCTCGCCCGGTTGACCCGCGCGATTTTGAACGATGAAAATTCGGTGCTGACCGTTTCCACCCTGCTCAACGGGGAGTACGGATTGAAGGACATCTACATCGGGGTTCCCGCGGTGGTGAATCGTTCCGGCGTGAGGGAAGTGATGGATCTGAACCTGACGGAGGAGGAACGGAAGAAGTTGCATCATTCTGCGGAAGTGCTGACCCGGGTGTTGAAAAAAATCCTCTAATCCACGATACTAGATTTGTGCATTCAAAATCGTGATCAAGGAAATGGAAGGGTCAGACGATGTTCAGACAGGCGATTGAAAAACTGCAACGTTTCATCGGAAAAAGCTCCTCCGAAAAGGAAGCGGAACGTTCCGCCGGAACGCCTTCTGCCGGTGAGGGGGAGGAGGAGACCTTTGTTTGCCCGATGACCGGCAGGCTGCTTCCGATCACCGAAGTGCCGGACCAGGTGTTTTCCCAAAAAATGATGGGGGACGGCTTTGCGATCGATCCGGCGGAGGGGGTTGTCGTTTCTCCCGTCGAGGGGGAAATCGTCAATCTCTTTCCCACCAAGCACGCCATCGGCATCCGTTCCAGGGGAGGACGGGAGATCCTGATTCACATCGGGATCGACACCGTCAACCTGAAGGGAGAAGGCTTCAAACCCCTGATTTCTGAAGGGGATCAGGTCAAACCGGGGCAAAAATTGATGGAAGTGGATCTGGACCTTCTCCGGAACAAGGCGACCTCCGCCATCACTCCGGTCCTTTTCACCAACCTGCGGGAAGGGGAAAAGGTGGAGCTGAAAAAGGCGGAGGCCCGGCAGGGTGAAGAAGCCGTCGTGGCGGTGACATGACATTTCGAAAAAACGGGGCGGACCGGTCCGCCCCGTGATGGCTCCAATTCCGAGGCGGACGTTCGTCCGCCTCGGTTTTTTGGTTTGCGAAATCTCATGTGGACGGGATATTGGGCCCGTCCAGTTTTTTGTCTCCGTACCCGGGCCTCGGATCCCGGGCGGCCTCCGGCTGCCGACGAGCGCGGCGCTGTTCGCTCCCGGGAGAACGAGATTCCTTGTTCCTTCGCTTCTTCATCGCCGGATGCTCCTTTGCATTCCCTTTTTTTGCAGTTTTCCCCGGAACCGGCGGACTATGCCGGTTCGGTGAAAATCATGCTTCGGGCTTCTCCGCGACATATTCGGGAAATTCCTCCGCAAAGGTTTTCACCACTTCCTGATATTCCTCATCGGGAATTTCTTCGGGGGAGCCCTTTTCGATTTCGAAGAAGTAGGGAGGGCCCGAAGGATTTTTTTTGTCGTAGTACATGCCGATCAGCCTTCCTTGGTGGTAGAAGGTGGCGCCCAGGACCGCTTCCACCCCGCCCTCCAGGTCCAGAAAGAAGACGGGTTCCACCTGCTCCAGCACGGTTTCGGTGTAGACTTCCCCCGGATAGCGGAGCACCAGGGCGTCTTCCTCGTCTTCCGCAATGAAGAGTTGCTTTTTGGAGTCCTTGGACCAGACCAGCAGCAAGTGCTTCACGTTTTCGTGGATGAAGACGTACTGGTGGGGGGTTTCGAAACGGACATGCACGGTTTGATCCCTCCGCGATGGGTGATATGAAGGTGCGATCCAACTATAACACAATTTCCGGCCGGCTCCACCCGAACGGAAAGGGGAGGAGATTTTCCGGGAGAGGTCGAATAGATAAACGAACATATGTTCTTTATGAAAGGAGGAAGGCGCTTCCTGCGGGAAGCGCCGCGGAAATGACCGGGGGAACAGAGACATTGCGGGAACTTTTGCTTGAGGAATTGGGCGCCGGCGTAAGGACGACCAAGAAACTGCTGGCCCGGGTGAGGCCCGGAGAGTGGGATTTCCGACCGGCGGACAACATGCGTTCGCTGGGAGAGCTGGCCAATCATCTGGCGCAGATTCCGTTCGTCGATCTGGCCATCCTCCAGGAAAAGAGCGAGGAGGAAGTGCGCAAGCTGGAGTCGGAACACGCCTCTTCCGATCCGGAGAAGCTGTGTGAATGGATGGAAGAGGGCTTTCAGTCCTTGTGCGATTACATGCGCGGTTTGGACGAAGAGAGCTTCCTGACCCGAAGGACGAAGCCCTTCTATGCCGATCACGGCTCCACCCAGGCCAAATGGCTCGTTGAGATCGTCACCCACGTGTATCACCACCGGGCCCAGCTGTTTCAGTACCTGAAACAACTGGGCCATCCGGTCAACATGTTCGATTTGTACGGGTGAAGGGGATTTGCGGCGGATGCCCGCGGGAGGGCATCCGTTTTTTTGCGTTTTCGATTTCCCCTACAGCTCGGCGATGCGAAAGCGGATTTTGGCTCCTCCCCCGGGTGCGTTGCCCGCGGTGATCCATCCGCCGTGTTTCTCCGCAAGGGTTTTGGCGATATACATTCCCAGACCGGCATGCCCCGATTTTCGCGCCGGGTCTCCCCGGTAGAAGGGCTGGAAGAGGCGGCGCAGGTCCTCTTCGGAAAGGCCGGGACCCGTGTCGGTGATCTCCATTTCCACCCCCTCCTCATCCAGGAGAACGCGCCAGCGGATCTCTCCCCGGGCGGGAGTGTAGCGAAGGGCGTTGGTGATCACATTGTCGAGAATTTGCGACAGGCGATGGCCGTCCAGCCGCATCGGCCGGGGACGGCGGCGAGAATCCTCCAGACTGAAATGCAAACGGATTTTCTTGCGGTTGCAGAGGGAAAGGTATTCTTCCTTCTTCTCCTCCAGGTAAGCGCCAAGGTCCAGGGGGGAGGGGGAAAGGGAAAAATCGGCCCGCTCCAGACGGTTGGCCTCCTGCATCTCTTCCAGCATCCGGATCGCCCGTTCGCTATTTGCAAAAATGGCCCGGAGGGGGCGGTGAAGGCGCCCTTCTTCCTGCGGCACCCGATTCAGGAGGTTTTCGGCGTGCCCGCGAATGATCGTGAGCGGGGTGAACAGGTCATGGGCCAGGGCGGCCAGCATCTCCCGCCGTCCCTGTTCCGCCCTCCACTGGGTTTCCAGGGACGTGCGAAGGGAATGGCGCATTTTTTCAAAGGCTTCGCCCAGGGCGTACAGCTCCCGGGTTCCGCCCACTGCGCCCAAGGTGAAGTCCAGATCTCTCCGTTCCACCCGGGCCGCCCCCTCCATCAGGGCGTCGATCGCAGGGGAGATCCGCCTTTCAAGGCGACGGCCGAACCAGTAGGCGAAGAAGGCGATGGCGACAAAGGGAGTGGCCATCGCCAGGATGAGTACGACCGCCGCCAGAGGGGAATCGTTGGCCTTAAGAAAGGAGATCTCATAGCCGAGCACGAGCACACCCGCCAGCCGGCCCCGGCCGTCGCTCAGGGGAATATACCGGTAGACCAGTCCTTCCCGGGTTTCCGTCGTGTTCAGCTTTCGGATCCACTGTTTTGGATCCGTTTTTTCCGGCGGGGGAAGGGTCCCGTACCCCTTTCCCCCCTCCAGGGGGAGGACCCGGTAGGCGATTCCTTCGGTCGGGATTTTCTCTTCCAAAAGGGGACGGGTTTCGGGATCGAGCAGTTTTTCCCCCGATTCTTCCGCGAAGCGGAGGATGGCCGGCACCTGTTTTTCGTAATAGTTGGCGGGCCGGAAGAAGAGAAGAAGCGTCAGGCCGAGGAGGAGCCAGATCAGCGCGGACACCACGGCGCTCCACAGAATGACGGACAGGGCCAGGCGGATGAATTGACGGCGAAAGCTGGGAGGAGGATTTATTTTTCCCAACGGTATCCAATCCCCCAGACGGTGGTGATGGGGTTCAGTCCCGGTTCGGCGGCGGCAAGCTTTGCCCGGATTTTTTTGATGTGTTCGGTCACCGTGGCGCTGCTTCCCTCTCCGAACCCCCAAATTTTTTCATAGATTTGCTCCCTGGAAAACACCTGTCCCGGATGGAGGGCCAAAAAGCGAAGGATGTCAAATTCCTTGCCCGTCATCGGCACTTCCCGGTTCCGGACGTGCACTTTCCGCTGTTTCAGATCGATGGTCAGGTTTCCGAAGCGGAGGACCGTCATCTCCTTGCCCAGGGCGGAGCGCTGTTCCCGGCGCAGGTGGGCGGCGATCCGCGCCTTCAGTTCCCGCAGGCTGAAGGGTTTGGTCAAGTAATCGTCGCCCCCGGCGGTTAAGCCCTCGATCCGGTCTTCCACCTCCCGCCGGGCGGACAAAAAGAGGATGGGGCACGCCACCGTCTCCCTGATGGCCCGGCAGACCTCGATTCCGTCCAGCCCCGGCATCATGATGTCCA
Source organism: Planifilum fulgidum (assembly GCF_900113175.1). Taxonomy (NCBI): domain Bacteria; kingdom Bacillati; phylum Bacillota; class Bacilli; order Caryophanales; family Thermoactinomycetaceae; genus Planifilum; species Planifilum fulgidum. The sequence goes on from NZ_FOOK01000012.1 coordinate 46,965, forward strand.
GCACGATCAGATCCGGCTGGTGCTTGAGGAGCGGAAAGATCCCATTTCCGTCCGTGGCGGTGAGGACCCGGTATCCCTCGTCCTCCAGGGCGTCCTTGATCATGTCGACTAGGTCTTGTTCATCATCGACGATCAGGATCGTCGCCGGCACGTTACATCCTCCCATCCTGTTCTGATCTCACTCCGTCTTTTTCCTTCCTTCCCAGCGGGCAAACCATATCATTCCCCCGCCCAACATCACGAGCGAGGTGATGGTCGACGAAATCAATCCCTGAAGGGAAAGACGGATGATTTTTCCCGAAGCGATGACGTCCGGAGGGGAATCCATCCCGGGGAGATAGGTCAAATAGGCTCCGGCCAGCAAGGGAAGACGGACGGGCCATGCCCACGGCACGTAGGGCCAGATGGTATCCCCGATGCTGGTCGCCATCAGGGCGGCGATCAAAAGACCCACTCCGCCGACGCCGATCGACGGGCCGAATCCCCAGGAAAAGCTGATCCAATAATGGATGGCCGAAAGGGGCAAGCTTCCAACCAACGCCATCAAGGTGGCCGTCAGGAAAATGGGCCAGGCGATGAGAACATCCTGGATCAGCTTAAATCCCAGGATGAGGGCCGACGTTGCCGTCAGGGTGCTCGCCGTGATCAGGAACAGAAGGATGGCCAGTTTTCCGAAGAACAACTGACTCCGGGGCCTTCGACTTCCGAGGAATCCCTGGAAGTTGCCGGCCAATTCCTCCTGGTGAACCATGAATCCGGACAGGATGCCGATTCCGACGGGGATCACCAGGATGGTCCACCCTTCAAAAAAGGTCAGGAACAAAGAAAGCTGTTTTTCCGGCGTGATTTCCCACCTGGAATAGTACCAAAGGATCAGCGCCGCATACAGAAGGGGAAAAGCAAAGGCCAGGGGGCGAAGGGGCGTTCGCTTCGTCTTCAGCCATTCTAATCTTAGGATTGTCGCCATTTTAGATGGCCTCCTTTCTTTTAAACCATGCGGCGGTGATCCAAGTAAAGAGGACAAAGGCGATGATTCCCAGGAGAATGCCCACCGGTATGACGGAGGGATCCCTGAGGGGATGGTTTTCTTCCATCAGCACACCGTTGGGATGCACCCCCACCACCGGGGACATCAGCCGGATCGGCCAGCTCCAGGGAATATAGACCCAATAGGGTTCGGGTGCCGCCAGAACACCGGCGATTCCCCCGGCGAAACCGACGGCCATGCTGAAAATGGTGCCCTTCCAGGCCGCCGCCCACAGTTGAATCGGAATGAGGGGAAGGGATGTCAACCACATCAGCAAACCGCCGGCAACAATCGTGGACCACGGGGTCGCTCCACCGGCCGTGGTGAGGCCGGAGATGAGAACGGCAACCATGAGTATGCAGCTGGAAAGCAGGGTGTGGTAGGCCAACACGGCGATTTTGCCCGTCCAAAGGGCGGTCGTTGACACGGGATGAATCCGCAGATTTTGAAACTTGCCCGCCTTTTTCTCTTTCTGTTGTGCCAGGGCTGCGAGCAGCGCCGTTCCGAGCGGGAGGAAGAGGACCGGCCACCAGTTGTAAATTTGCGCGAGCAACATTTCCCAGGCCCCGATGTAATCGGGCAGGAACAGTTTGACGCGCAGGGAGATCAGGAAAAAAACCAGGGGCGCAAAGAGTATCAGGCGCTTCATGAAGGTTCTTTTGTATTTCAGGTGTTCCGATCGCAGAACGTTAAGCATGGGCGACCCCCCTCACGGTTTTGATGAACAGCGCCTCGAGATCCTCTTCATGGCTGATGGGCGATTGATACTTTAACTCCCCTTCGTTGATGATGCCGATATGGTCGACCAGTTGGGCCACTTCCGACAGAATGTGACTGGACAAAAGGATGGTTTTTCCCCTGGAGTGGAGGGACCGGACCATTTCCCGAAATTCTTCGATACCGATCGGATCCAGTCCGTTGGTCGGTTCGTCCAGAATCAGAATTTCCGGATCTCCGAGGAGAGCGATGGCGAGACCGAGCCTTTGTTTCATCCCGAGGGAAAAGTGGGAGACCAATTTTTTGCCGGTGTTCTCAAGCCCGGTGGTGACGAGAACCTTATCGATCTCATCCTCGGAAAGGCCCATCAGCCGGCTGTGGATAAGCAGATTTTCAAAGGCGGTCAGATTGCCGTACAGGGCCGGGGTTTCGATCAGGGCGCCGATCCGGCCCAGGCACTTTCTGTCCCAGGGCTTCCCAAAGACGCGCACTTCGCCTTCCGACGGGCGCAAAAGTCCTGTCAACATCTTCAGGGTGGTCGATTTCCCCGCCCCGTTCGGTCCCAGCAAACCGTAAACGGATCCTCTGGGTATTTTGAGGGAAACGTTTTTTACAATCCGCCGGCCCCGCATGCGTTTGGTCAAGTTTCGCGTTTCGATGGCGTATTCGATCATGTATGCCCACCTCTTTTCGTTGTTTCGGAATCAATGTAACAGGCAAAAATAAAGGATTTATAAAACGGCGGAACCTTTTTCGCCTTTTTTCGCGCGGGACCGGAACGAAAAAAAACAAATGCCCTCCGACATGCCGAAAAGCGGCCTTCGGAGGGCGATGCCGGGGGCGGATGGTTATTTTTGGTCCAATACCGTGATGTAGGCGATCATCGGTCCATGGCTTTCGGCCGTTCTGTGGTCGTGGCAGATCAGCTGATAGGTTCCGGGTTTGTCGGCCGTGAAGGATACCCGGGTTTTCTCTCCCTTTCGGACGACTCCGCTGACACCGAATTCCTTGAGGGAAAAGTTGTGGACTTTCCCGTGGATCCCGTGCAGTACGAGGTTGACCCGGTCCCCCTTGTTGACCACGATGGATCCGGGGTCCCAGCGATAAGCCTCGATTTTTCGCCCGTTCAGTTCGCTTTCGTATTCGACGGCGACGAGATGAAAGGTTTTTTCCGGCGTTTCGGTCCATTCCTGTATGACGGTCCGGTCGTCGAACCAGGGGAGGAGGAGCAGGGTGACGGCGATCAGCACCAACAGGAACGTGATGGTGAGCGTCAACCATTGACGCGGGGTTGTCATGGGCGATCCCCCTTTGGCGAACGTTTTGTGACTATTTATTGACAGATATCCCGGGGTTTTATCCGCGGAAATGGAAAAAAATTTTTCTCAAACCAAATCGTGTTGTAAGCGGGCGGGGATTGATATATAATAGGAACGGATGTTCGATTCCGGAGTGGGACCCATGAGGGACACGGTGTTGAAAAGGGCCGCGAAGACCGGCAGGCCGGTGGAAATCATCTACATGGACGAAAAGGGGAAAATCACCCAGCGGCGGATCCGCATCCGGGCCCTGCGGGAGGACCTGGTGGAGGCGTATTGTTTTGAGAGAAAAGGGATTCGCCGCTTCAAGCGCTCCAACATCCTGGCGGCCCGGGAACCGGAATAGGCGCACGTGAGCCCTTCGAAGGCGGTTTCGGAAGATTGCCATCGAATCGGTGTTTTCCCGAGGGGAAAACCGTGTTATACTAGTCCCTGAAATCAACCCGATCCGATCATGAAAGGGCCGTTTGCACCGATCCGTCCGGATGGTTGATCGGCCCGAAGGCGTTCGGGCGACAGGTGATAACCGGGAGGGTGACAGATGAGCCTGAAATGGAAAAACCAAGGAGAAAATAGCGACAACGATTTTCTGGACATGGTCTTCGCCACGGCGGCCTCCTTTATCTTCTTTTTCGGGATCGCCGTGGTGGCGACGGTGATCAGCCTCTTCCGGTGAGCGGGGATTCCCGCGCAGGGCTCGGGAAGCGGCCGGGGATCCGCCTGCCCGCGCAAGCTTTCGCGGGATATTTCGCAAACGCTCCCATGCGGCCTCGGCCGGGGCCGGCACCGGTCCGGGCTCCGGCCCCGCGCGCCGGGTGAAAGGAACCGACCGGGCTTCTTTTTTTGTGGAGGAAATCGAGGATAGGAGGCAGGAGACGCATGAATGTTCACGAGTACCAGGGAAAAGAGATCCTGAAACAGTACGGGGTGGACGTCCCCAGGGGACAGGTGGCCTTCACCCCCGAAGAGGCGGTGGAGGCGGCGAAGGCCCTGGGCGGGGATCTGTGGGTTGTCAAGGCGCAGATTCACGCCGGGGGACGGGGAAAGGCGGGGGGCGTCAAGCTGGCCCGCAGCCTGGATGAAGTGCGCGCCCACGCCGAAGAACTCCTGGGGAAAGTGTTGGTCACCCATCAGACGGGCCCCGAAGGGAAAGAAGTGAAACGCCTCCTGATCGAAGAGGGGTGCAAGATTGAGAAGGAATACTATGTCGGCATGGTGATCGATCGCTCCACCGGCCGGGTCACCCTGATGGCTTCCGAAGAGGGCGGGACGGAGATCGAGGAAGTGGCGGCCCGCACACCCGAGAAGATCATCAAGGAGTCCATCGACCCGGCGGTCGGCCTGTTGCCCTTCCAGGCCCGCAGGGTCGCCTTCAAGATCAACATTCCCAAGGATCGCGTCAACAAGGCGGTTCAGTTTATGATGGGACTGTACCGCACCTTTGTGGAGAAGGATTGCTCCCTGGCGGAAATCAACCCGCTCGTCACCACCGAGGACGGCCGGGTGATGGCTCTGGACGCCAAGCTCAACTTCGACAGCAACGCGCTGTATCGCCATCCGGACATCCGCGAATTGAGGGATTTGGATGAAGAGGATCCCCGGGAAGTGGAGGCTTCCAAATACGATCTGAGCTACATCGCCCTGGACGGCAACATTGGCTGCATGGTCAACGGCGCCGGGCTGGCGATGGCCACCATGGACATCATCAAGCATTACGGCGGGGAGCCGGCCAACTTCCTGGATGTGGGAGGGGGCGCTTCCGCCGAGAAGGTGAGGGAAGCCTTCAAAATCATTCTGTCCGACGAAAAGGTGAAAGGGATCCTGGTCAATATTTTCGGCGGAATCATGAAGTGCGACGTGATCGCCACCGGCGTGGTCGAGGCGGCCAAACAGGTGGGGCTGGACCGTCCGCTGGTGGTGCGCCTGGAAGGAACCAACGTGGAACTCGGCAAGAAGATTCTGGAAGAGTCCGGTTTGAAGATCATCGCCGCCGATTCCATGGCGGACGCGGCGCAGAAGATCGTTTCCCTGGTGAAATGAACCGAGCATGTTGAAGAAAGGCGGGTTGGGCGTTGAGCATATTCGTGAACAAAGACACCAAAGTGATTACGCAGGGTATCACCGGTTCCAACGGAAGGTTTCACACCAAGCAGGCACTGGAGTACGGAACGAAAGTGGTCGCGGGGGTCACGCCGGGGAAAGGCGGAGCCACCGTCGAGGGCGTTCCGGTTTTTGACACCGTGGAGGAGGCGGTCAAGGAGACGGGGGCCAACGCGTCGGTCATCTACGTTCCCCCGGCCTTTGCCGCCGATGCGATCATGGAGGCGGTGGATGCGGAGCTGGATCTGGTGGTCTGCATCACCGAAGGGATTCCCGTCCTCGACATGGTCAAGGTGAAGCGGTACATGGAGGGGAAGAAAACGCGCCTCATCGGCCCCAACTGCCCGGGAGTGATCACGCCGGGCGAGTGCAAGATCGGCATCATGCCCGGATACATCCACATGCCCGGAAAGGTGGGGATCGTCTCCCGCAGCGGGACCCTCACCTATGAGGCGGTTCATCAGCTGACCACCCGCGGCATCGGGCAATCGACGGCGGTCGGGATCGGCGGAGACCCGGTCAACGGGACCAATTTCATCGATGTACTCAAGGAGTTCCAGGCGGATCCGGACACCCTGGCGGTCATCCTGATCGGTGAGATCGGGGGCACGGCCGAGGAAGAAGCCGCCGAGTGGATCCGCCAGAACATGGATAAACCGGTGGTGGCCTTCATCGGCGGCCAGACGGCTCCTCCGGGCAAGCGGATGGGCCATGCGGGGGCCATCATTTCCGGAGGAAAGGGAACGGCCGCCGAAAAGATCGCCAAGCTTCAGGAATGCGGCGTGAAGGTGGCTCCCACCCCGGCCGACATCGGCGAGACGCTGGTTCAGGTCCTGGAGGAGAAGGGTTTGCTTGAGCAGTGCATCACGAAGAAATAGACACCGGTTTTCTGGGGACCGCCCTGCGGTCCCCCGTTTTTTGGAGGGAGCGCGATGGAAGAGCGGGACGGGTTGATCGCGATGCACCAAATCCAGGGAATCGGTTGGCACACGCTGCATAAATTGTTGAAAGCGGGATGGTCCCCTGCGGGAGAATTGACTTTGGATCTTTTGCGGCGCCTCAGGGATCTCCGCGTTCCGGAGAGCACGGTGGAACGCATCCGCGCAAAGTGGACCCCGTCCTTTGTGCGGCGGGTGAAGGAGGAGCTGGTGCGGCGCCGAATCACCGCCCTCACCGTTTTTGATCCGGAATACCCGGAATATTTGAAAGAGATCGCCCAGCCTCCCTGGGTGCTCTATATCAGAGGGGACGCTTCCCTCCTTTCCGGCATCTGCTTTGCCGTGGTGGGCACCCGCAAGCCGACGCATTACGGACGGCGGATGGCGCGGAAAATGGCGTCGGAGATCGCTTCCCGGGGATGGGTGGTGGTGAGCGGCATGGCCGCCGGCGTCGATTCCGAGGCCCACCGGGGCGCTTTGGAGGCGGGCGGAAAAACGGTCGCCGTGCTGGGCACGGGGGTGGATGTGGTTTATCCCAGGCATCTTCGCCGCCTTTACGCGGAATTGGTCGAAAAGGGAGCGGTCTGCTCGGAGATGCCGCCGGGGACGGCGCCTCATCCCGGTCTTTTTCCCCGGAGAAACCGGATCATCAGCGGCCTTTCCGTGGGCACGCTGGTGGTGGAGGCGGCGGAGCGGAGCGGCGCCCTCATCACCGCCGACTGCAGCCTGGAGCAGGGGCGGGAGGTGTTTGCCGTCCCCGGCCCCGTCACGTCGGAGAAAAGCGCGGGCACCAACCGGCTGATCCAGCAGGGAGCCAAGTGCGTGATCGGCGTGCAGGACATCCTGGAGGAGTTTCCTTCCCTGGTTCCCCCTTCAGCGGAAAAATCGACGGAACCTTCCGACCTTTCTCCGGACGAGCGGCTGTTGCTTTCCTTCATCGGAGACGAACCGGTGCACATCGACGAATTGAGGAACCAGATTTCCCTCCCGCCCGGGGAGCTTCACCGGCACCTCCTTTCGCTCCAGTTGAAGAAGCGGATTCTTCAGCTTCCGGGGGCGCGGTTTGTCAGGGAAGGATGAATCCCGGCGTTTTACGGGGTTTTGGGAGAATGACATGGCAAAAGGCTGGATACCATTTGGATGAACCGCCGGAGGTCCTGAGGGAGGGCTCCCCGGTTGCCGCAGGCACAGGATATCTGTTATCGTTACAGATGCGACCTTGTCTTGGATCCGACACGGGAAGAAAATGGAACGGTTTCAAATAGAGGGGAGGACACGGGATGGCCGATTCGCTCGTCATCGTCGAATCGCCCGCCAAAGCGAAAACCATCGGCAAATATTTGGGAAAAAAATACATCGTCAAAGCTTCGATGGGACATGTGCGGGATTTGCCCAAAAGCCAGATGGGCATCGATATCGAGCGCCGTTTTGAACCGAAATACATCACCATCCGCGGCAAGGGAAACGTGTTGAAGGAACTGCGCGAAGCGAAGAAGAAGGTGAAGCGGGTGTTCCTTGCCGCCGACCCGGACCGGGAAGGCGAGGCGATCGCTTGGCATCTGGCCCTCAGCCTGGATTTGAGCCCGAATGAGAAATGCCGGGTGGTTTTCAACGAGATCACCAAACAGGCCATCCAGGAAGCCTTTAAAAATCCCCGGCCGATCGACATGGATCTGGTCCACGCCCAGCAAGCCCGGCGCATTCTGGATCGGCTGGTCGGTTACGGAATCAGCCCGATCCTGTGGAAAAAGGTGAAAAAGGGTTTGAGCGCCGGACGCGTTCAATCCGTGGCCGTCAAATTGATCATCGACCGGGAAAAGGAGATCCGTGAATTTCAGCCGGAGGAATATTGGACGGTCACGGCGGAGCTGTTGAAGGGATCCGAGTCTTTCCAGGCGAAGTTTTACGGCTTTGGAAAGGAAAAAACGGAGCTGAAGCACAAAGAGGATGTCGAGGCGCTTCTTCAGCGAATCAAAGGAAAGCGGTTCGTCGTCGAAGAAGTGAAGAAAAGCCAGCGGCGCCGCAATCCGGCTCCGCCCTTCATCACCAGCACCCTGCAGCAGGAGGCGGCGAGGAAACTCAGGTTCCGGGCCTCAAAAACCATGGCCGTGGCGCAGCAATTGTACGAGGGGGTGGAATTGGGACCCGAGGGCTTTGTCGGGTTGATCACCTACATGCGGACCGATTCCACCCGGATTTCCGAGACGGCCCAGCGGGAAGCGCTGGACTGGATCAAGAAACACTTCGGAGAATCGTATCTTCCGGACACTCCGCGCCGGCACCGGGTCAAGGCGGGGGCCCAGGACGCCCACGAAGCGATCCGGCCCACGTCGGTGGCGCGTACGCCCGAAATGGTGAAAAGCTACCTGAGCCGGGATCAATACCGCCTCTACAAGCTGATTTGGGAGCGTTTCGTGGCCAGCCAAATGGCTTCCGCCATCATGGATGCCGTCTCCGCGGATATCCGCGCCGGGGATGCGCTGTTTCGGGCGACGGGTTCGACGGTCAGATTTCCCGGCTTCATGAAGGTATACGTGGAAGGTTCGGACGAAAACAAAACCGAAGAGGACGGACGGCTGCCGGAGTTGGAGCGCGGGGAAACCCTGAGGCGCAAATCGGTGCAGCCGAAACAGCACTTCACCCAGCCGCCGCCCCGGTATACGGAAGCCCGGCTGGTCCGGACCCTCGAGGAGCTGGGAATCGGAAGGCCGTCCACCTATGCCCCCACCCTGGAGACCATCCAAAAACGGGGTTATGTGACGCTGGAAGACGGCCGCCTCGTGCCGACGGAGCTGGGCGAGATTGTCACCCAGCTGATGGAGGAATTTTTTCCGGAGATTTTGGATGTGGAGTTTACGGCCAACATGGAGGAAGAATTGGATCAGATCGAAGAAGGGGCCGTGGATTGGGTTCAAATCGTCGACGAATTTTACCGCCCCTTTCACCGGCGCCTTTCCATCGCGGAAAAAGAGATGGAGGAAGTGGAGATCAAGGACGAGGTTTCCGATGAGGTCTGCGAAAAGTGCGGAAGCCCGATGGTGTACAAAATGGGCCGGTACGGGCGGTTTTTGGCCTGCTCCGCCTTTCCGGAGTGCCGCAACGCCAAACCGATCCTCAAATCGACGGGGGTTGCCTGTCCCAAGTGCGGCGAAGGGGAGATTGTGGAGCGGAAGAGCAAAAAGCGCCGCACCTTTTACGGCTGCAGCCGGTATCCGGAATGCGACTTCGTCTCCTGGGACAAACCCGTCCCCCGTCCTTGTCCCAAGTGCGGCAAGCTGATGGTGGAAAAGAAGAAAAAGCAGGAGCCCGTGATCCGCTGCACGGAATGCAGTTATGAGGAAGCAAAACCCTGAGGAGGTTCCATGATGCGACAGACGGTAACGGTGATCGGTGCGGGTTTGGCCGGCAGCGAAGCGGCATGGCAGATCGCCCGGCGCGGCGTGCCGGTCCGGCTCATCGAGATGCGTCCCGGCAAAATGACGCCGGCCCACCGGACCGGCCGTTTTGCCGAACTGGTCTGCAGCAATTCGCTCCGGGCCAAGGCGCTGACCAATGCGGTCGGAATATTGAAGGAAGAGATGCGGCGGATGGATTCGCTGATCATGCGCTGTGCCGATGCCCATCAGGTTCCCGCCGGAGGGGCGCTGGCGGTGGACCGGGAGGGCTTTTCTGCCGCGGTGACGGAGGCGCTGAAACAGATTCCCCACGTGGAGATCGTCCACGAGGAAGTGACGGAGATTCCCGAAGGGATCGCGGTGATCGCCACGGGCCCGCTTACCTCTCCCGCGCTGTCCGAGGCGATCCGCCGCCTGACCGGGGAGGAGTACCTGTATTTCTACGATGCGGCGGCTCCCATCGTGGAAAAGGACAGCATCGACATGGACAAGGTGTTTGTCGCCTCCCGCTACGGCAAAGGGGAGTCGGCCTACATCAACTGTCCGATGACGCAAGAGGAGTTCGACCGGTTTTATGAAGCGCTCATCTCCGCCGAGCAGGCTCCCCTCAAGGAGTTTGAAAAGGAGATTTACTTCGAAGGCTGCATGCCGATCGAAGTGATGGCACGGCGCGGAAAGAAAACGATCCTGTTCGGTCCGTTGAAGCCGGTGGGCCTTACGGATCCGCGGACCGGAAAACGGCCCTACGCCGTGGTTCAGCTCAGACAGGACAACAGCGCCGGGACGCTGTACAACCTGGTCGGCTTTCAGACACATCTCAAATGGGGAGAGCAGAAGCGGGTGATCCGGATGATTCCCGGACTGGAACGGGCGGAAATTGTCCGGTACGGCGTGATGCACCGCAACACCTTCATCAATTCCCCCAAGTTGCTGCAACCCACGTACCAGCTGATCCGCCGGGAGAATCTGTTTTTCGCCGGACAGATCACCGGAGTGGAGGGTTATGTGGAATCCGCCGCATCCGGGCTGATCGCCGGGATCAACGCCGCCCGTTTGGCCATGGGGAGGGATCCGGTGGTTTTTCCGCCGGAGACGGCGATGGGCAGCCTCGCCCGGTACATCACCACCGCCGATCCGAAGCATTTCCAGCCGATGAACGCCAACTTCGGTCTCTTTCCCCCTCTTCCGGAGCGGATCCGCTCCCGGGAGGAGCGGAACCTGCAATTCGCCGAGCGGGCACTGAACAGGCTTCATGATTTTTCCAGGGAGCTTGACCGTTTGCCTTGCTAATGCATCGATCGGTGTGCTAAGATGAAGACGGAAACGGCTTCCGGAATACGGGCTTTGAGGAAACAGGCAGCAGTCGGTCGTGCTGCTGTTTCTTTTCTTTATGGGTTTTCACCCGGAAAGCGGCTGTGAAGTCTTTTTTTGTTCGTCTCCGAGCAAAATGGAAAACGGGATGAATCGGGGAGACAAAGGGGGATTTGCGGTGGAGGGGTTTCGCGGAACGACCATCTTCGCCATCCGCCATCGGGGAAAGGGAGCCATCGCGGGAGATGGTCAGGTCACCTTCGGCAATCAGATGGTGATGAAGAACCGGGCAAAAAAGGTGCGCAGGCTGTATCGCGGGAAAGTGGTCGCCGGCTTTGCCGGATCGGTGGCCGATGCCATGACCCTCTTTGAGAAGTTCGAGGGGAAACTGGAGGAGTTCCACGGCAATTTGACCCGCGCGGCCGTCGAATTGGCCAAGGAGTGGCGGGCGGACAAGGTGCTGCGCCGGCTGGAAGCGATGCTGATTGTCATGGATGCGGAGCAGCTTCTGCTGGTGTCGGGAACCGGTGAAGTGATTGAACCGGATGATCAAGTGCTGGCCATCGGTTCCGGAGGCGGATATGCGCTGGCCGCCGGCCGTGCCCTGAAAACCTACGCTCCGGAGATGAGCGCCCGGGAGATCGCGGAGGCGGCCCTGAGGATTGCCGGTGAGATCTGCGTGTTTACCAATCAGCACATTGTCGTCGAGGAGGTATAGGCGTGAACGGGGGATCGATCCGCCGACAAGAGCAGTTAACGCCGCGCCAGATTGTCGCCGAATTGGACAAATACATCGTCGGCCAGCAGGCAGCCAAGCGGGCGGTCGCCATCGCCCTCCGCAACCGGTACCGCCGGACGTTGCTGCCGGAGGAGCTCAGGGACGAGGTGGTGCCCAAAAACATTCTGATGATCGGCCCCACCGGCGTGGGGAAGACGGAGATCGCCCGTCGCCTGGCGAAGTTGGTCGGCGCCCCCTTCATCAAGGTGGAAGCCACCAAATTCACGGAAGTGGGTTATGTGGGCCGAGATGTGGAATCGATGGTCCGGGACCTGGTGGAGACGGCCGTCCGGATGGTCAAGGCGGAGCAGCTGGAAAAAGTGAAGGACAAGGCGGCCCAAATGGCTGACGAGCGAATGGTTTCCATCCTGGTCCCGTCCAGGAAGACGAGCGGCTTCAAAAACCCCCTGGAGATGCTTTTCAACCAGTCCGGCCACTCCAACCGCTCCCAGGATGTCGGAGCCGAAGAGGCGGGAATTGAGGAGCGCAGGAGGCAGGTGCGGGAACGGCTGAAAAGGGGAGAGCTGGAGGAGGAAATCATCGAGATCGAAGTGGAGGAACAGCTCCCGGTCTTCGACATGTTTGCCGGTTCCGGGATGGAACAGATGGGCATCAACATGCAGGAAATGCTGGGGCAGTTCCTTCCGAAGCGGACGAAGAAGCGCCGCCTGCCCGTCCGGGAGGCCCGGAAGGTGCTGATCCAGGAAGAGGGGCAGAAGTTGATCGACATGGATCAGGTGATCCAGGAATCGATCGAGCGGGCGGAGCAGATGGGGATCATCTTCATCGACGAGGTGGACAAAATCGCCGGCAAGGACCAGCGCGGCGGCCCCGATGTTTCCCGGGAAGGGGTGCAGCGGGACATTCTTCCCATCGTCGAGGGATCGACGGTGATGACCAAGTACGGCCCGGTGAAGACGGACCACATTCTCTTCATCGCTGCGGGAGCTTTTCACATCGCCAAGCCCTCGGATCTGATCCCCGAGCTTCAGGGCCGGTTCCCGATCCGGGTGGAACTGGACGACTTGACCGCCGACGATTTCTTCCGCATCCTGACGGAGCCCAAGGGGGCGCTGATCAAGCAGTACACGGAACTGCTCAGGACCGAGGGGATCGAAGTGAAGTTCACGGAGGATGCCGTCCGGGAAATCGCCCGCCTGGCCGCCGAGGTGAATCAGGGGACCGAAAACATCGGGGCCCGGAGGCTGCACACGATCCTGGAGAGGCTGCTTGAGGAGCTGTCCTTTGAGGCGCCGGACATTCATCTGAAGGAAGTCGTGATCACCCCCCAATATGTGCGGGAGCGGCTGGCCGATATCGTTCGGGATCGGGACATGAGCCAGTACATCCTTTGACAGGGGCTTTCGTGCCTGCCGAAAAATCGTTCTCCGAGCCGGAAAAATTGAAGGGGGAGTCGTTGCGGAAGCGGTTTTGCCTGTGGTATATTTATGAACGGTGTTAAGCACACACGTCGGCGGAGGTGGGCGGGCGGTGTCGCGAAGGCGATCCCGGCCGTGATGAAGCCGACGGAGGAATCAACCGAGAGAGGATGAAAGAGCCATGGCAGTCGTTTCGATGAAGCAGTTGCTGGAAGCCGGGGTTCATTTCGGGCATCAGACGCGCCGCTGGAACCCCAAAATGGAAAAATACATTTTCACCGAGCGGAACGGGATCTACATCATCGACCTGCAAAAAACGGTGAAAATGATGGAGGAGGCCTACAACTACGTCCGCGAACTGGCTTCCCGCGGCGGAACCCTCCTCTTTGTGGGAACCAAGAAACAGGCTCAGGATGCGGTTCGCGAGGAAGCGGAGCGGTGCGGCATGTTTTATGTGAACCACCGCTGGCTGGGAGGCACCCTGACCAACTTCCAGACGATCCGCAAGCGGATTGAGCGGTTGCACGAACTGGAGAAGATGGAAGAGGACGGAACCTTCGACGTCCTTCCCAAGAAGGAAGTGGTTCGTCTCCGTAAGGAGCACGCGCGGCTGGAAAAATTCCTCGGCGGCATCAAAGAGATGAAGGAGCTTCCCGATGCGGTCTTCATCATCGACCCGAGGAAAGAACGGATCGCGGTGGCCGAAGCGCGGAGGCTGGGAATCCCGATCATCGCCATTGTCGATACGAACTGCGACCCCGACGAAGTGGATTACGTCATTCCCGGCAACGACGATGCCATCCGGGCAGTTCGCTTGTTCACGTCCAAAATGGCCGATGCGGTTCTGGAAGGAAAACAGGGCGAACAAAACGCTTCCTGATCCTTCAGCGAAAGGGTGGGTCCGGGGATTTACGCCTCACCACCCTTTTTTATACAACCTTGCGGCATTGCGGATCCAAAGCGGGTCCGAAGGGGTCGGAGAGCCCCGAAGGAAACAAGGAGGGACATGAGATGGCGATATCAGCTGCTCAAGTGAAAGAATTGCGGGAGAAAACCGGTGCGGGGATGATGGATTGCAAAAAGGCCCTCACCGAAGCAAACGGGGACATGGAGAAAGCGATTGAGATCCTGCGGGAGAAGGGCTTGGCCGCCGCCGAGAAGAAAGCGGGACGCGTCGCCGCCGAAGGGTTGGTCGAGGCCTACATACACGCCGGGGGACGGATCGGCGTCTTGGTCGAAGTGAACTGCGAAACGGATTTCGTGGCCAAGACCGAGGAGTTCCGTTCCTTCGTGCGCGACATCGCGATGCAGATCGCCGCGATGAATCCCAAATATGTGAAACGGGATGAGGTGCCGGAGGATGTGGTGAACAAGGAGCGGGAGATTCTGCGCACCCAGGCCCTCAATGAAGGGAAACCGGAACATATCGTCGAGAAAATCGTGGAGGGCAGGCTGGAGAAGTACTTCAAGGAAGTCTGCCTTCTGGAACAGCCGTTCATCAAGGACGGGGACAAGACGGTCGAACAGCTGGTGAAGGAAATGATTGCGCGCATCGGAGAGAACATCTCGATCCGGCGCTTTGTCCGCTTTGAACTCGGCGAAGGCATCGAGAAGAAAGAGACCGATTTCGCCGAGGAAGTCTTGTCGCAGGTCAAGGGCTGAGGAAGCCCAAGGGAACACGCGGTGTTCCCTTTTTTTGGATAAAGGTGGCAAATCGCCCGGAAGGATGTGCGAAACGGAGGAAAGTCATGGAACGGCTCAATTATCGTCGCGTGGTTTTGAAGTTGAGCGGGGAGGCGTTGGCGGGGGATCGGGGATACGGCATCGACCCCAAGACGATTTCCTCCATCGCCAACCAGATCAAAGAAGTGGTGGAGATGGGCGTCCAGATGGCCGTTGTTGTCGGCGGCGGGAACATCTGGCGCGGAATAGCGGGAAGCGCCCAGGGGATCGATCGGGCCACCGCCGACTACATGGGAATGCTGGCGACGGTGATGAATTCCCTGGCCCTGCAGGATTCCCTGGAGAAGGTGGGCGTGCCCACCCGCGTCCAGACCTCGATCGAGATGCGCCAGGTGGCGGAACCCTATATTCGCCGCCGGGCGATTCGCCATCTGGAGAAGGGGCGGGTCGTCATTTTCGCGGCGGGGACGGGAAATCCCTTTTTCTCCACCGACACCACGGCGGCACTTCGCGCCGCCGAGATCGAAGCGGACGTGATTCTGATGGCGAAAAACAATGTGGACGGGGTGTATTCGGCGGATCCCACCCGCGATCCCCGGGCCGTAAAGTACGAGACCCTCACTTATCTGGACATGCTGAATCAGGGGCTGGGGGTCATGGATTCGACGGCGTCCACATTGTGCATGGACAATGATATTCCGCTGATCGTTTTCAACATTTGCAAGGAAGGCAACATTCGCCGCGCGGTCATGGGGGAACAAATCGGAACCGTAGTGAGGGGGAGTCGCTGATGTTGGAAGATGTCAAAAAGCGATCCGCTGAGAAAATGGAAAAGGCGATTCAGGTTTTGAAAAGGGATTTGGCCAGCATGCGCGCGGGCCGGGCCACACCCGCCCTGCTCGAAAAGGTGACCGTTTCCTATTACGGAAGCGAAATGCCCGTCAACCAGCTGGCCAGCATTTCGGCGCCGGAACCCCGCCTGTTGGTGGTGCAGCCCTGGGACAAGTCCGCCTTGCCGGAGATCGAGCGGGCCATTCTGAAGTCGGAACTGGGGCTTACCCCCACCAACGACGGCAATGTGATCCGGATTGCCATCCCGGCTTTGACGGAAGAGCGCCGGGCGGAGCTGGTCAAAGTGGTGAAGAAGAGCGGCGAGGAGGCGAAGGTGGCCATCCGCAACGTCCGCCGGGATGCCAATGAGGAAATCAAGAAGATGGGGAAAAACGGGGAGATTTCCGAGGACGACGTCCGCCGCGGGCAGGATGAGATTCAAAAGCTGACGGACCGTTACATCCGGGAAGTGGACGAGGTGATCGCGGCGAAGGAGAAGGAGATCATGGAGATCTGACGGGGATGCCGCGGCCGGAGTCGGGTCCATTTTGATCGAGCCGTTATTGTTATATACTTAGATTGAATGGCCGGAGGACTACTGCGGAGGAATGGGCATGATCCGATTTCTGAAACGATGGTTTGCCGGAGCGAAGGACGCGGATGGGGAAGACCTGCTTTCCAAGGTGCGAAAGGGCCCCATTCCGCGCCATGTGGCGATAATCATGGACGGAAACGGGCGGTGGGCCAAAAAGCGGGGACTTCCCCGGGTGGCCGGCCACCGGGAAGGAATGAACACCGTCCGGGAGATTACCCGGGCCGCCGACGAACTGGGCATCGAAATTTTGACACTATATTCTTTTTCCACAGAAAATTGGAAGCGGCCCCGGGAAGAAGTGGATTACCTGATGAGGTTGCCCCAGGAGTTTTTGCATACCGATCTGGACGAGCTTGTCCGTCGCAATGTTCAGGTTCGGATGATCGGCGACGAGACGCATCTTCCGGACCACACCCGGTCGGCGATTCGCCAATTTCAGGAAGCGACCCGGAACAACACCGGACTGATCCTCAATTTTGCACTCAATTACGGATCGCGGGACGAAATCCTCCGGGCCGTTCGCCGGATCATAGAGGATGTCCAATCGGGCAAAATGGATAAGGATGCGGTGGATGAAGCGGTCATGAACCGCTATCTGTACACGGCGGGCCTGCCGGATCCCGATCTGGTCATCCGCACCAGCGGCGAGATCCGCATCAGCAATTTCATGCTGTGGCAACTGGCGTACAGTGAATTGTGGTTCACGAATGTTTCCTGGCCCGAATTCAGGCGGGATCATTTTTTTCGCGCCATCGAAGATTACCAGCACCGTTCCCGTCGTTTCGGCGCGGTGTGAGGACTGGAGAGTCGGTGGATGAAGCAGCGAATCATCACAGGAGGGGTGGGGGCCGCCGGTTTTCTGTTTTTGTTGTGGCTGGGCGGCGGATGGTACGCTGCCCTGGTTTTCCTTCTTGCAACTTTGGGCTACGCGGAATTTTGCCGAATGGGAAAAATCCCGTGGCGAAGCGGGTGGTCCGTCCCCGGTTTTCTCATGGTGTGGAGCCTTCTTTTGTCCGTCATGATGTACGGGGAAACGGCCCTCTCCTCCTACGGACTGGATGTCGTTCTCGCCGGTTTGGTCATCTTTTTTCTTTTGATGGTCATAAGCCACAATCGAACGGATATTTTCCGGGCGGCCTACCTCTTTTGCGGCGCCTTGTACATAGGTTTCGGCTTTTCCTTTATGATTCAGATGAGATGGATGGCGGACGGATTGCTTTGGTCCCTGTTTGTTCTCGGCGTGATTTGGGCGGGAGATACCGGCGCCTACTTTGTGGGACGGAGATTCGGAAAGAGGAAATTGTGTCCGGAGATCAGCCCGAACAAAACGGTGGAAGGTTCCGCGGGCGGACTGATTTTGTCCCTGGGTGCCGGGCTGTCCATCGCTTCGGCCATCCCGGCGCTCAGCTGGTCGTCCTCCCTCGCCCTCGCACTGCTTGTCGCTGTGGCCGGACAGTTGGGGGACCTGGTTGAATCGGCGATCAAGCGGACCACCGGGGTGAAGGATTCCGGAGGTTTGCTCCCCGGGCACGGCGGTGTGCTGGACCGGTTCGACAGCTTGTTGTTTGCGCTTTTGGTCATCCATCTCTTTCGGGTGGTATAGGGGGTAGAGTGATGAAACAACGGATCGCCCTTCTCGGTTCGACCGGTTCCATCGGCAAAAACACACTGGCGGTGGTCCGGGAGCATCCCGATCAATTTGAAGTGGTCGGACTGGCTGCGGGCAGCAATGTCCAAGAGATGGTGAGGCAGATCCGTGAATTTTCCCCCCGGATCGTGTCGATGGCTTCCCCGGAGGCGGCGGAGCAGGTGCGAAGGGAGGCGGGGCCTGGGGTTCGCGTGGTGTGCGGGGAGGAGGGAGTCCTGGAGGTGGCCACCCATCCCGGGGCTTCCATCGTGGTTTCCGCCATCGTGGGCAGCAGGGGACTGCGCCCCACCCTGGCCGCGATCCGGGCGGGGAAAACGATCGGCCTTGCCAACAAGGAAACGCTGGTGATGGCCGGGTCGATCGTGATGCGGGAGGCCGAAAAGGCGGGGGTATCCATCCTGCCCGTCGACAGCGAGCATTCCGCGATCTTCCAGTGTCTCAACGGAGAACGGCCCGCGGATGTTCGTCGGATCATTTTGACCGCATCGGGCGGGGCGTTTCGGGATCTGCCCCGGGAAGCGCTGGGATCCGTCACCCGGGAGCAGGCGCTGACTCACCCCAACTGGTCGATGGGGGCGAAGGTGACCATCGATTCGGCCACGATGATGAACAAGGGCCTGGAAGTGATCGAAGCCCGCTGGCTGTTCGACATGCCCTATGACCGCATCGACGTGGTGATCCATCCGGAAAGCATCATCCATTCCATGGTGGAGTTTCGGGACGGGGCGGTGATGGCACAGCTGGGAACGCCCGACATGCGGGTGCCGATCCAATACGCTTTGAGCTACCCCGAACGCCTGCCGTTGCCCGCCCGGCCCCTCGACTTGATCTCCCTCGGGGCGCTTCATTTTCGCCCGGCCGATTTTTCCCGCTATCCGTGCCTGAGGATGGCCTATGAGGCCGGTCGCGCGGGGGGAACCATGCCGGCGGTGCTCAACGCGGCCAACGAGGTGGCGGTGGAGCGCTTTTTGGCCGGGGAAATTCCCTTTCTGGCCATCGAAGAGGTGATCGAGCGGGTCCTTTCCAAACACGTGGGCATTTCCGATCCCACGCTGGAAGAGATAGAAGAAGCGGATCGATGGGCCCGGGAACAGGCGAAGGCGTGCCCGGTCAATCCATCGGCGGTTTGATCAACGAAGGCGGTGATCCTTTCCATGCTGACCATCGTGGCGTTTGTTCTGGTGTTGAGCGCGCTCGTCTTCATTCACGAACTGGGACACTTTCTGTTCGCCAAGCGGGCGGGCATATTGGTCCGGGAGTTTGCCATCGGGTTTGGGCCGAAACTGTTTTCGGTCTTCAAGGGGGAAACCCTGTATTCGATCCGGGCGCTCCCCCTGGGCGGTTTTGTCCGGATGGCAGGGGAGGATCCCGAAACGGTGGAGATTCCCACCGGATCGAGGGTGACTGCGGAACGGGATGACCAGGGCCGGCTGATCCGGATCCACCTCGGGGATGTTCCCGCGAAGGGCGAAGCCGTCACCGGCAAAGTGATGGAATTGGATCTGGAAAAGGAGCTCTACCTCGTCCTGGAAGACGAGGAGGGGAGGCAGACGCGCTTTTCCGTCCATCCACGGGCGGTGATCCAGCGGGATGAGAAAAACGTTCTGCAAATCGCCCCCCGGGATCGGCAGTTCGGATCGAAGACCGTCGGCCAGCGGGCGGCGACGATCCTGGCCGGTCCGGTGTTCAACATTTTGCTGAGCGTTATCCTGTTTGCGATTTTGACGATGATGACCGGGGTGGAGACCAAGGTTTCGATCTACAAGGTCAACCCCGACTCTCCGGCGGAGCGGGCGGGCCTGAAGGCCGGCGACGAGATCGTTTCCATAGACGGGGAACCGATCCGGAATACCGAGGCCGTTTCCATGAACATTCAAAAGTCCAAGGGAGAACCGCTGACCTTTGTGGTGCGTCGGGCCGGGGCCACCTTCGAGCTCGAAGTGGATCCGGAATGGAACGATCAGAACAAGATGTACTGGATCGATGTGCAGCTCCAGCCCCACATGCGGAAGGCCACCCTGTCGGAGGCCGTCGCCAGCGGGTTTAAGGACACGTATCTGTGGACGGTGCGGATTTTTGACGGATTCGGCCAGTTGATCACCGGGCAGATCGGCATCGAAAGTCTCGGCGGCCCGGTGCAGATCGCCTCGATTACAGGTCAGGCGGCCGAGGCGGGCTCCATTCCCCTGATCCGCTGGACGGCGCTGTTGAGCCTCTATCTGGGGGTGTTCAACCTGTTGCCGATCCCGGCGCTGGATGGGAGCCGGTTGGCCTTCATCGCTTTCGAAGCGATCCGGGGGCGCCCGGTGGACCCCAACAAGGAAAGCCTGGTCCATTTCGTCGGATTTGCGCTGCTCATGATGTTGATGCTGGTGGTGACCTACAACGATATCATGCGGGTGTTTTTCAGCGGATGATGCGGGAAGGCGGGGGACCCGGAGTCCCACACCCTCTTCTTTGGCCTGTTTGGCTTTTTCGTACTTTTCCTCGGAAAAGATCCTTTCCTTTGTCTGCGGGAGCCGCCGGCCTCCCCTGACGTACGTTTGCTTGGCGAAGGGGGAAGATCATGTCCAACAAAAAGAAAAAAAAGAACAGTCAAAAGCAGGCGTTGAAAAAAAGGGCCAAGGCCAGGGAGCGAAGGATCCGGGCGCTGACCCTTTGGACGGCGGTCGTTTTGGTTTTGGTCGGCGGCCTGTATTTCTTGACCTCCTCCCTTTCCGAGCGGCAGGCGAAGCCGGTGGATGAACAGATCTTCGCCTACGAGAGGCAGCCGGTGATCGGAAATCCCGACGCTCCGGTCAAAATCGTGGAATTCGGGGATTACAAGTGCCCGGTCTGCAAACGGTTCGCAGAGGAAATCTTTCCCCAGCTGAAACGGGATTTTCTGGACACGGGCAAAGCGGGGATGTATTTTATCGACAAACCGTTTATCGGTGAGGACTCCGTGACGGCCAGCATGGCCGGGGAAGCGGTCTTCAGGCAAAAACCGGAGGCCTTTTGGACTTACTACAAGGCGGTGTATGCCCATCAGGGATTGGAGACCGACCGGTGGGCCACGGTGCCGTTTCTCGTGGAGCTGGCCAAAAAAGAAGTGCCGGATATCGACCACGCCAGGATGGAGCGGGAGTTGAAGAACCAGGCCCACATGGAGGAGATCGAGGCGGACCGGAAGATCGCCGCGGAATTGGGGGTCGACTCGGTGCCCACGCTCTTTATCAACGGGAAGCGGGTGGATCAGAATGTCGTGTTCGATTATCCTTCCCTGAAGAAGCAGATTGAAGAGGCGCTTCAGGAAAGCCGTTAAAGAGGGGGTCGGATTTTGGGCTGGGTTCGCGGTTACGCCCTTTACATGGCATGGCTGGTGGCGCTCGTCGCGACGGGCGGAAGCCTCTATTTCAGCGAAGTGGCCGGTTTCATCCCCTGTGAATTGTGCTGGTATCAGCGGATCCTGATGTATCCCCTTGCGGTGATTCTCGGGATCGCTTCGTACCGGGACGACCGTTCCGTCGTCCCTTACGTGCTCCCCCTCACCGCGGGCGGCGCCGCCTTATCCGCTTTCCACTATCTTCTGCAGAAAGTGCCCGGGATGGCGGCGCTTTCTCCCTGCAGGGAGGGGATTCCCTGTTCCGGGCAATACATCAATTGGCTGGGCTTTATCACCATTCCTTTTTTGGCCTTTGTCGCTTTTGTCCTGATTTCCCTGCTGATGTGGGCGGCCAGGAAGGGGACGGATTGAAACGGAAGCGGAGCATCTCTTTTCGGGGCGGAATCCGGCCTTCCCCCATAGACGGGGACGGTTGACGGGGCATGCCCGCTTCGGAACCGTGGCGCATTCGGGTCTGGGGGATTGTCCGCTTGTGGCGCGTCCCGCATCCGGTCGCCGCATGATCCGGATATCCGATTCGGGGGGATGAGGATCCCATGGCATTTAAGTTTACGGGCATTGATCACGTCCAGTTGGCCGCGCCGAAGGGCAGTGAAGAGGAGGCCCGCAGGTTTTTCGGAGAAATTTTGGGGATGGAGGAAATTCCGAAGCCCGACAATTTGGCAAAACGCGGGGGTGTCTGGTTCCGGTGCGGCATGCATGAACTGCATATCGGCATTCAGGAGGACTTCGCTCCCGCCAAAAAGGCGCATCCCGCCTTTCATGTCGACAATCTGGAGGCCTTGCGCCAGCATTTGGCCGCCAAGGGGGTTCCCATTGTGGAAGATGAACCCCTTGAGGGAGCCCTTCGCTTTTATGTGCATGATCCCTTCGGCAATCGCATCGAATTCTTGCAGCGGTTAAATGGTTCATGAACGGGAGGCCTTTCTGAAGGCGGATCAGGAGGGGTTTGATTCTCCCGCAATCTGGGCGGGCCCGATCCATGAGCCGCATCTTCAACGCCTTCCCGCCGCATTCGGCTCGAAGCGCGAGACGATAAAAGCGGTGGAGGGACGCTCTTTTATAAGCCGTCGCTTTTCCGCATCGGGAAAGGCGACGGCTCTTATGTTGGGGTGTGCGGAATGTTCATGCCTGCGGCCTTGCGTTGGAACAGCGAGAACAAGGTTGCCCCTGTCACCGGGAGCAAAAGGGCCAGATAGGAGCTTTCGACGCCGCAGTGCGACGCGATCCAGCCGAGGATCGGACCGCCGATCGCCACGGCGCTCTGGTTGCACAACATGCGATAGGATGCCATGCGGCCGTGGTATTGCGGATCCGTCGCCATTTGCTGCACCGTTTGCAACAACACGCGAATCCAGGTGGTGCCGGCGCCGATCAAAAAGACGCCGACGAACGAAACCGGAAGGGACGGTGAAAGACCGACACAAAGGAGGCCGGCGGCAACAAGCAGCAGGGAGCGGGTCGCGACCGACCGGCCGCTCCTTTTCCACCACCAAGTGCCGAGGATTCCGGCGACGATGCCGCCGATTGAGATTGTCGCGGCCATGATTCCGTATATTTGTACCGAACCGTTCAAAAAATCCTTGACGTATACGGGCAAAAACGCGGCGCTCGTATGGAGGACGAGCTGGCCGACAAACATGATCGTGAACAACCCGAGAAGGAACGTGTTGTTCCTTAAATAGGTGAAGCCGCTGACAAGGTCGGAAACCGCCGTTGTTTTTTTATGACCGCGGTCCAGGGCGGTCTTGTGTTTCACCGGCATCAGCGCGACCGTTCCGAGGAGGAAGCAGCAGATGACGGCGGCCATGGACGAGGCGGCTGAAAAATATGCCATGACCGTGCCGCTCAGGGATGAGCCGAGCAACGCCCCCAGATCGGAAGCCGCTCCGGCTCGCGTGAAGATCTTCGGCAATTCTTCCTTTGCGAACGCCTCCGGCAAAAACGCCTGCAACGCCGGACGATACAGGGAACCGGTCACTTGGAGGAGCATGTGCGTCCCGATGATCAGCCAAGGTTTTGCGACCCCGGCGCCGATGGCGATCGTCACGGAGATCATCACGGCGATGATCAGGAGGTTGGCGGACAAAATCAAGCCCTTGCGATGGAAGCGGTCGACGATGACACCGATGACCAAGTTCAGAAACAGACCCGGCACAAATCCGAGGCCGACGAGCAATCCGGTATAGGCCGGGGATTTGGTCAGTTCGTACAATACCCACGAGATCACAAGGAAGTACATGGCGCGTCCGAATTCGACCAGGAAACAAGCGCTGAATACATAAAAGCATGTGCGTCCCATTTTCCACCTCTGCCCTGAACGCGTTTTGGCGGCGGCCGGGAGGAGAAGGGTGGGACATGGGGAGAGGTCGCCGCCGTCGGCTTGAAGAGACGGCCGGATGCATGGCCGTCTCCTTCGCCGAAGGGTCCTTCAATCCTTCCGGGCGATCCAGAGGGTCCACCGGTCCCGGTCCGGGAAGGGTGCGGTGACGCCTTGGCGGGTCAGCTCTTCCTTGATGAAACCGACCAGACTGCGCAATTCTTCATCCGACAACCGGTGGAGGATGGACCGGCCGATGCGGCCCAGAAAGTCTTTTTCCAATTCCCTGAAGTTAAGAAAAACTTTTCTCGTTTCCCAAAATCGCCGGGTTTTCACCATGTGAAAGCCCGCTTCCTGGAGGGAGCGCTCAAGGCCGTGCAGATGGGGGCGGCGCCGGTTTTCTTCCTCCATCAACCGGGGAAACCGCTCAAAGAGGTAGCCGCGAAGATGATCGGGACCACCGGGAAGCCGGCAATCTTCCGGGGTGCGGTCCTGGACGACGATCCAGCCTCCCGGACGAAGCAACCGATGGGATTCCTTAAACACCTCGGCCGTCTTTTCCGCGGAGAAGTGGTGAATCACCGCCCGCAGCAATACCAGGTCGCAGGACGAATCCGGCAGGCCGGTGTCGGCGGCGTCGGCCTGAATCCACCGGATCGGACGCGCCGTCTTTTGCCTGCGGGCCGCCGCCAGCATTTCTCCGGAGAAATCCACGCCGGTGACCCGCGCGCCCATCTCCGCCATCGCCCGGCTGTAGATTCCCCCGCCGCAACCGATATCGGCGACGTCGATGTCCCTCAGATCGGTCACGCTTTGCATGAGGGCCTTCCACTCGGAGGAGGCGGTGCG
This sequence comes from Planifilum fulgidum, assembly GCF_900113175.1. Classification (NCBI taxonomy): domain Bacteria; kingdom Bacillati; phylum Bacillota; class Bacilli; order Caryophanales; family Thermoactinomycetaceae; genus Planifilum; species Planifilum fulgidum. Next base: position 71,240 of record NZ_FOOK01000012.1, read on the forward strand.
GGACGCGTAGGAGAAGCGGTTTCCGGGATCGAAAAAATCGATGGTCATGGAAGCACCTCCTTTTATTGATGTTTGATAGCTCCCGCGGCGAAGGGATGTCGGGCTACTTTTCCGCGACCCACATGCCCTTGCGCAGGATCAGGCGCGCCGGTTCTGCGGGGAGAAGCAGCAGATCCCGCGCCCGTCGCGGGGCGTTTCGGAGCAGGCGGAGGGCTTCTTCCTTCTTGTGGGCGGGGGTTTTGGCCCTCAGGAACCACTCTTCCAGGACGACGGGCGTCTCCCATTTTCGCCGCAGGGAAACGGCGGCAAAGCCGGCTTCCCGGAGCAGGCGCGTCCAGCCGGCCAGGGTGTGAGCCCGGAAATGGGAGGGGTCCCGGAGGGTTTCAACCCGGTTGAGCAATTCGTCGACATCTTCGGGCACATAATTGTCCACCAGGATCATCCGACCGCCCGGAACCAACACCCGGCGGGCCTCGGCAAAAGCCCTTTCCGCCCGGGGAAAGTGATGGGCGGCGATGCGGCAGGTGACCACGTCAAACAGCCGGTCCGGAAAGGGAAGGCGCTCGGCGTCCCCTTCCGCCCAGGTGACATTGCCAATGCCCCGCCGTTCCGCTTCTTCCGCGGCGATGCGCAGCATCTCCGGCGTCAAATCACAGCCGACGACCCGGCGGACGCACCGGCTGAGGGCGAAGGCCGTGTGTCCGGTGCCCGTGGCGATGTCCAGAGCCAGGAAGGGGGAGGGGTGCCGCCTGATTTCCTCGATGATCCATTCCAGGTCCCTCCCTTTGGCGTGGATCGCGCTGTCCCGGTAGTTGCGGCCGGATTGTTCAAACTGTTTTTTCGCCTTTTCCTTGACGTCGTCCATGGGCATCTCCTCCCTTTCCGGGACCGATTTTGTTTCGTTGTATGAAACTTAATTTCTCCTGGTGATATAAATGTACTGCAAGGGGACTCGGACTGTCAATTGATTGTGAGAAAAAAGGAGTGGAGACGCCCTTTGCGGAAGATATTTTTGCGGCCGGCCGGGGCGTCCCGGCCGAAAGAAAAAACCGCCTGCGGCTGTGGTTCCCTTGTCCATTTTTTGATACACTGATGGGAGCGAGAAAAGGTGTTGGTGGAAAAGGGGAGGTTTGGACCCCATGGCGACGCCGGAGGTCAAGAGGGAGAGACTGGAGCAGCTCTTTTCCCGGGCGGACCTGCCGCGGGAATGGCTGGACAAGCATTTTGAGGGCGCCTATATCGAAAAGATTCAAGTCAGCCTTTCCCGAAAAACCTGGACGCTGTTTCTCGGTTTGAAGCGTCCGGTTCCGCCTCATGTATGGAAGGAAATGGAATCCCGGCTCCAATCGGCCTTGGGCCGTGGGGCCGGGGTGTCGATCCGCCTGCGGCCGGCGGGCTCCGATCCGGAACAGCTCGTCCGCTTGTACTGGGAATGGATCCGGAAAAAGGTGGCGGAGGATGTGTCCGCGGCCGCCGCAGGCTGGATGGGAAGGGCGGAGTGGCGCTGGGAGAAGGACGGGATCGTCATCACGTTTCCCCATCCGATGATGGTCCGGATGGCCGAGCAAAAGCGCCTGGACCGGGTGATCGCATCGATCATCCGGGAGGTGTCCGGGACGGAGATCCGCGTCACCCTGGAAAGCCGGCCGCTGGAAGAGGAGCAACACCGGTTTCGCGAACAACAGCAGGCCGAGGAACAAAAATTGAAGGAGCAGGCTCTGGTGGAGAGGGAGTCGGCCTCCGCACCGAAACCGGAGGCTGCCCCCGACGGGGAGCTGGTCATCGGGTATGCGATCCGGGAGGAGCCGGTCCCGATTCGCCGGATTACCGAAGAAGAACGGCGCGTGGTGCTGAAGGGAGAGGTGTTCAAGGCGGAAATCCGGGAGTTGCGCAGCGGGCGAACGCTTCTCACCTTCAACTTGACGGATTTCACCGATTCCATCCAGGTGAAGATGTTTGCCCGGGACAAGGAGGACGCCGCCCTCTTGTCCCGGGTGAAGGACGGAATGTGGGTGATCGTGAGGGGGTCCGTCCAGTATGACAACTTCGCCCGCGAGCTGGTCCTCATCGCAAACGATCTCAATGAAACGGAGCCGGTGAGGCGCGTCGACAACGCCGAAGAAAAGCGGGTGGAGCTCCATCTGCACACGGCAATGAGCAATATGGACGGAGTGAGCGATCCCGGAGAGGTGGTGAAGCGGGCCGCGGAATGGGGACATCCCGCCGTGGCCATCACCGATCACGGGGTGGTTCAGGCTTTTCCCGAGGCGTATGCCGCGGCCAAGAAGCACGGCATCAAGGTGATCTACGGGGTGGAGGCCTATCTGGTGGACGACGGAGTTCCCATCGTGATGCGGCCCGCCCCCCGGAATCTGGCGGAGGATACCTATGTCGTCTTTGACGTGGAGACGACGGGGCTGTCCGCCGTTCACGACACGATCATCGAACTGGCGGCGGTCAAGGTGCGGGGCGGAGAGATCGTGGACCGCTTCAGCTCCTTTGCCAATCCGCACCGGAAGCTGACGTCGACGATCACCGAATTGACGGGCATCACCGATGAGATGCTGGAGGGTGCCCCGGACGTGGAGGAGGTGCTCCGGCGCTTTCTCGATTTCGTCGGCGACAGCGTGCTGGTCGCTCACAACGCCCGCTTCGACATGGGATTTTTCCAGATGGGCGTTCGGCGGCTGGGCCTTGATGCCATCACCAATCCGGTGATCGACACGCTGGAGATGGCCCGCTCCCTCTATTCGGGCCTGAAAAATTACCGGCTGAACACCCTGTGCAAACACTTCGGCATTGAACTGAAGCAGCATCACCGGGCCATCCACGACGCGGAGGCGACCGGTCATCTGCTGTGGAAGATGGTGGAGGACTGCCTGGCGAGAAAGATCACCCGCCTCGACCAGTTGAACGAGGTGACCGGACGGCGCGATGTGTCCCGGCTTCGGCCGTTCCACGCGGTGCTGCTGGTGCGGAATCAGACCGGCCTGAAGAATTTGTACAAGCTGATCTCCCTGTCTCATCTGGAATATTTTCATCGCGTTCCCCGCATTCCGAGAAGCGAACTGGAGAAGCACCGGGAGGGGTTGATCGTCGGTTCCGGTTGTGAAAAGGGCGAGCTCTTCGAGGCCGCCCTGCAGAAGTCGCCCCAGGAAGCGGAGGAAATCGCCCGTTTTTACGATTATATCGAGATCCAACCGGTCGATGTGAACCGCCACCTGATCGAAAAGGGCATCGTGGAAAGCGAGGAACGGCTCCGGGAGACGAACCGGCTTTTGGTCCGGATCGGCGAAAAGCTGGGCAAGCCGGTGGTGGCGACGGGCAACGCCCACTACCTGGATGAATGGGAGTCGCTGTACCGGGAGATCCTCACGGCCAACCAGAACGGTTTTCGCCGGAAGGATCCCCTCCCGCCCGCCCACTTCCGGACGACGGAGGAGATGCTGGAGGAGTTTTCCTATTTGGGAGAGGAAAAGGCGCGGGAGGTGGTGATCACCGCCCCGCGGAGCATCGCCGATCAGATCGAGGAGCTGGCCCCCTTCCCGGACGGCACGCATACGCCCATCATCGAGGGGGCGGACGAGGAGCTTCGCCGGATCTGCTATGAGACGGCGGAGAAGACCTACGGCTCGCCGCTGCCGGACATCGTGCGGGAGCGGCTGGAAAAGGAACTTGGCAGCATCATCAAGCACGGCTTTGCGGTCATTTATCTCATCTCCCACAAGCTGGTGACCAAATCCCTTTCCGACGGCTATCTGGTGGGGTCCCGCGGTTCGGTGGGTTCGTCCTTCGTGGCGACGATGAGTTCGATCACCGAGGTGAATCCCCTGCCGCCCCATTATGTCTGTCCAAATTGCAAACACAGCCAATTTATCACGGATGGGTCCGTGGCGTCCGGCTTCGATTTGCCCGACAAGGATTGTCCCGAGTGCGGCACGAAGATGCGGAAGGACGGCCACGACATTCCCTTTGAGACCTTCCTGGGATTTGAGGGGGACAAGACGCCGGATATCGACTTGAACTTCTCGGGGGAATACCAGCCGAGGGCCCACAAGTACACGGAGGAGCTGTTCGGAAAAGATTACGTGTACCGGGCGGGGACGATTTCCACCGTCGCGGAGAAGACGGCTTACGGTTACGTGAAGAAATATCAGGAAGAGATGGGGCTTACGCTCCGCAATGCCGAAATCGAGCGGCTGGTTCGCGGATGCACGGGGGTGAAGCGCACCACCGGCCAGCATCCGGGCGGCTTGATGGTGATTCCCCAAAACCGGGAAGTGTTTGACTTCACGCCGATTCAGCGCCCGGCGGACGATCCCAAAGCCCGGACGGTGACGACGCACTTCGATTATCACGCCATCAGCGGCCGCCTGTTGAAGCTGGATATCCTGGGCCACGATGATCCCACCGTCATCCGCATGTTGCAGGATCTCACCGGGGTGGATCCCAAAACGATTCCCGTGGACGACAAGAAGGTGCTCCGGTTGTTCAGCGGGACGGAACCCCTCGGAGTGACGCCGGAGGAGATCGGGTGTTCCACGGGCACGCTGGGAATCCCGGAATTCGGGACCCGATTCGTCCGCCAGATGCTGGAGGATACCCGGCCGACCACCTTCGGCGAACTGGTCCGCATCTCGGGTTTGTCCCACGGGACGGATGTTTGGCTGAACAACGCCCAGGACCTGATCCGGAGCGGCACCGCGGTCCTGTCGGAGGTGATCGCCACCCGGGACGACATCATGGTTTATCTCATATACAAGGGCATGAAGCCCAAGACGGCCTTCAAGATCATGGAAAAGGTGCGGAAAGGGAAGGGACTCACCGAAGAAGAAGCGGACGAGATGAGGCGGCACGGGGTGCCGGAGTGGTACATCGAATCCTGCCGCAAGATCAAATACATGTTCCCCAAGGCCCACGCGGTGGCCTACGTGCTGATGGCGGTGCGGATCGCCTGGTTCAAGGTGTATTACCCCGCCGAGTACTATGCCACCTATTTCACCGTCCGGGCGGACGATTTCGATCTGGAGCTGGTGAACAAGGGGAAGGAGGCGGTCAGCCGGAAAATCGCGGAGCTCAATGAAAAGGGAGCGGATGCCTCTCCCAAGGAAAAGGGGCTGCTCACGGTGCTGGAGTCGGCCAGGGAAATGATGGCCCGGGGCCTCACCTTCCATTCGATCGACCTGTATCGCTCCGACGCCACCCGCTTTTTGGTGGATGGCGACGGCTTGCTTCCGCCCTTTTCCTCCGTCTCCGGAATCGGGGCAAGTGCCGCCCGCAACATCGTCAAAGCGCGGGAGGAGGGGGAATTCCTGTCCATTGAGGATTTCCAGAAGCGGAGCCGCGTTTCCAGCTCCGTCGTGGAAGTGTTGGAGCGCCTGGGATGCCTCCGCGATCTGCCGGAGAACAATCAGTTGTCGCTGTTTTGACCCGGGCGTGAAGGTCATTCAATCGCCGATTGCCAGCGCTCGGCGGATATGATATAATCTTTGTGGCTATACTGGTAGCATGGATAGCGTCCCTGAGAAAGAGTGGGTTGTCGCCCACTCTTTCCCTTTGGATGCGGTTTGTGACAAACTCCTGTGAGGATTGCGGGGAGGGACGAACGTGAGCCGCAAAGTGACGGAAATCGTGGAGGAATTGGCAGCTCCCCTCCTGGCCGAGGACGGTTTGGAACTGGTGGACATCGAGTTTAAAAAAGAGGGAAAGAATCGTTTTTTGCGCCTGTTCGTCGATCGGATCGAAGGCCGGGTGAGCCTGGAGGACATCAGCCGCGTCAGCGAGCGGTTGAGCCAGGAGCTGGACCGGGTGGACCCCATATCGGGGGCATATATTCTGGAGGTCTCTTCGCCGGGGGCGGAGCGCCCGCTGAAAAGGGAGCGGGATTTTGAACGGGCCGTCGGCAAACATGTTCACATCAAGACCTACGAACCCGTCGAGGGACGAAAAACCTTTGAAGGGACCCTGAAGGATTTCACGCCGGAGAGGTTGACGGTGGAGGTGGACGGGAAGGAGGTCATCATTCCATATCCCCTGGTGGCCAAGGCGAGGTTGGCGATTCTCTTTTAAGCAGAAGGGAGGACAGCGCGTTGAATGCGGAGTTTATCGAGGCCCTCAATCAGTTGGAAAAGGAGAAGGGGATCAGCAAGGACATTCTGCTTGAAGCCATTGAGGCTGCCTTGATTTCGGCGTATAGGCGAAATTTTCATTCGGCGCAGAATGTCCGGGTCGACATCGACCGGGAGAGCGGCAAGGTGCGCGTGTTTGCCCGCAAGACGGTGGTGGACGAGGTGGCGGATCCCCGCCTGGAGATTTCCCTCGAAGCGGCTCGGGAGATCAGTCCCTCCTACCAGCTGGGCGATATCGTCGAGATCGAGGTGACCCCGGCGGATTTCGGACGGATCGCGGCCCAGACGGCGAAGCAGGTGGTGACGCAGCGGATCCGCGAAGCGGAAAGAAGCATCATCTACCAGGAATATGTCGACCGGGAGGAAGATATTGTCACCGGTGTGGTCCAGCGGATGGATAACCGGTTTTTTTACATCGACCTGGGCCGGGTGGAGGCGTTGCTGCCGCTGTCGGAGACGATGCCGGGGGAACGGTTCAAGCAAGGCGACCGGGTGAAGACCTACATCACCCGCGTGGAGAAATCGACCAAGGGGCCGCAGATTTTTGTTTCCCGAACCCATCCGGGACTCATCAAACGCTTGTTTGAATTGGAAGTGCCGGAAATCTACGACGGCATCGTGGAGATTCGCTCGGTGGCCCGGGAGGCGGGACAGCGGTCCAAAATCGCCGTCTCTTCCCGGGATGAACAAGTGGATCCCGTGGGCGCCTGTGTCGGTCACCGGGGAATGCGGGTGCAGACGGTGGTGAACGAACTCCGGGGGGAAAAGATCGACGTGATTCCCTGGTCGGACGATCCGGAGGAGTTCGTGGCCAACGCCCTCAGGCCCGCCAAGGTGACCCGGGTGGAAGTGGACGAGGAGCAGAAGGTGGCCCGGGTGGTCGTTCCGGATCATCAACTTTCGCTGGCCATCGGAAAGGAAGGGCAGAACGCCCGCCTTGCCGCCAAGTTGACGGGTTGGAAAATCGATATCCGAAGCGAGTCCGAGGCGGAGAATCCGGCGCCCGAGGATGCGGAGGCCGAGGATTCGGCAACCGATCACCCGCCGGCGGCGGATGATCCGGAGGAGGCTGTGCCCGAATCGGAAGAGTCGTCCGATTGATGTGACGATCTTTCTGAGTACGGAGGTGGCAGCAAGGTGCGAGTGCGGAAGATTCCCATGCGCAAGTGCATCGCCTGTCAGGAGATGAAACCGAAGAAAAGTCTCATTCGGATCGTTCGCACCCCGGAGCATGAGATCCTGCTGGATCCGACGGGAAAGAAGTCGGGGCGGGGAGCGTACCTGTGCGCCAGTGTGGAGTGTTTCCAGCTGGCCAAGAAGCGAAAGTCCCTGGACCGGGCGCTGAAGGTCAAAGTGGACGATGAAGTGTATGCCCAGATGGAAGAAGTGATCGGCAGGGTCGAAAACGATGGATAAGCTGTTGCAATTGTTGGGTCTTGCCATGCGGGCGAATAGGGTGGTCACGGGAACGGAAGCCGTTCTGAGGGCGATCCGGTCCGGCGAGGCGCGGTTGGTGCTGGTCGCGGAGGACGCTTCCCGGGGTGCCTTGAAGAGGGTGCGGGACAAATGTTCCTTTTATTCGGTTCCTCTCATATGCTACGGTACGCGCGTGGCTTTGGGGAGAGCGATCGGCAAGCCGGAGCGGGTGGTGGTGGCCGTCACCGATCCAGGGTTTGCCCGGGCGATGAGGAAATGGGCCCGAGTATCAGATGGGGGTGAAGAGTTTGGCGAAAATGCGCGTCTACGAATATGCAAGAAAGATGAACATGAGCAGCAAGGAAGTGCTCACCATTCTCAAGCGAATGAACATGGACGTCAACAACCACATGAGCGTGATGAACGACGAGATGATCGAAAAGGTGGAACAGTTCTTCAGGGATATCAAAAAAGGAGCGGACAAAAAGGAGAAGGAAGAAAAAGAAGGAAAAGCCTTGCAGGGCGAAGAGGCGAAGCGTAACCGCAAGGGAGGCGGAAGCCGGGGACGGCGCCGCAACGGCCAGATGAAGGTCCGTGAAAGGCAGGGGGGTGAAGGAGCGGGTCAAAAGCGCGAGCAGCGGGGAAAAGGAAGCCAAGGGTCCAATCCCCCGCTGAAGGCGGTCGTTGCCCAGGCAGGCGACGAAGCCAACCGGTCCGGCCGGAGAAAATCCAAACCTTCCAAGGACAAAAGCCGCTTCCAGGAGAGCTCGCAGGAGAGGGAAAGCGTCGAGAAACTTCTGGCTCCGCGCGGGAAAAAGGGGCGCAAGCGGCAGCAGGAGAAAAAGGCCCATGCCCGTGAAAAGCAAGCCCCCGTCCTGCCCACCAAACTGGAAATCACGGGGCCCCTTACGGTGGGGGAACTGGCCAAGCGCCTGCGGAGAGAAGCTTCCGAAGTGATCAAAAAGCTGATGGGGCTGGGCGTGATGGCCACCATCAACCAGGAGATCGATGTGGATACGATCACCCTGGTGTCGGAAGAGTTCGGCGTGACGGTGGAATACAAGGAGGAGGTCGACCAGGCCGCCTTTGAAGAGATCGAGGAGACGGATGCTCCGGAGGACTTGAAGGAGCGGCCGCCCGTGGTGACGATCATGGGGCACGTCGATCACGGAAAAACGACCCTTCTGGACACGATCCGCCATACCAACGTGACGGCGACGGAAGCCGGGGGGATCACCCAGCACATCGGCGCGTACCAGGTGGAGGTAAGCGGAAAGAAAATCACCTTCCTGGATACTCCCGGACACGCCGCCTTCACCGCCATGCGGGCCCGCGGCGCCCAGGTGACGGATATCACGGTGCTGGTGGTGGCCGCCGACGACGGAGTGATGCCCCAGACCATCGAGGCGATCAACCACGCCAAGGCGGCGGATGTCCCCATCATCGTGGCGGTGAACAAAATCGACAAACCGGAAGCCAATCCGGAGCGGGTGAAGCAGCAGCTGAGCGAACACGGCCTCGTTCCGGAGGAATGGGGCGGCGAAACGATCTATGTTCCCGTTTCGGCCCTGAAGGGCGAGGGCATCGACGAGCTCCTGGAGATGATTCTGCTCGTGGCGGAAGTGCAGGAATTGAAGGCCAATCCGGACAAGCGCGCCCGCGGTGTGGTGATCGAAGCCGAGCTGGATAAAAACCGCGGCCCGGTGGCGACCGTCCTGGTGCAAAACGGTACCCTCAGGGTGGGAGATGCGCTGGTCGCCGGCAATTATTTCGGGAAAGTCCGGGCGATGATCAACGACCGGGGACGCCGGGTGAAGGAGGCAACCCCCTCCACGCCGGTGGAGATTCTCGGGCTGTCCGACGTTCCCAATGCCGGGGATGCCTTCATGGTCTTTGAGGATGAGAAACAGGCCCGGGAGATTGCCGACATCCGCGCCGAGCGGCAGCGCCAGAAAGAACTGAAGGTCCAGACGCGGATCACGCTGGATGATCTGTACAAGCAGATCCAGGAGGGCGATGTGAAGGAACTGAACATCATCATCAAAGGAGATGTTCAGGGATCGGTGGAAGCCCTGCGCGGAGGGCTGGAGAAGATCGATGTCGAGGGCGTGCGGGTGAAGATCATTCACTCCGGAGTGGGTGCCATCACCGAATCGGACATCATCCTCGCCTCGGCCTCCAATGCCATCGTCATCGGTTTCAACGTCCGCCCCGAGCCCAACGCCCGGGCGATGGCGGAGCAGGAAAAGGTGGATCTGCGTCTTCACCGCGTGATCTACGATGTGATCGAGGAAATCGAATCGGCAATGAAGGGGATGCTGGACCCCGAGTACGAGGAGAAAGTGGTCGGAACGGCGGAAGTCCGCCAAATCTTCAAGGTCTCCAAGGTGGGCACCATCGCCGGATGTTACGTGACCAGCGGAAAAGTGGTTCGCGACGGCAAAGCCCGCCTGATCCGCGACGGCGTGGTGATCCACGAGGGAGAAGTGGACACCTTGCGGCGGTTCAAGGATGATGTCCGCGAAGTGGCCCAGGGCTACGAATGCGGGATGACCCTGAAAAACTTCAACGACATCAAGGAAGGGGACATCATCGAAATCTACGTGGTGGAGGAAGTGGAACGAGCCACATGATCGTCGGGATTCAGGAATGCCGCTGCCGGGTGATCGGTTCGGCTTCCCTGAAGGACAAGCGGCGCGTTGTCAAGAGCGGGCTGGACCGGATCCGTCACCGTTTCAACTTGTCGGTGGCGGAGGTGGATTTTCAGGATGACCGGCAACTGACCACCCTGGCGATGGTCGGGGTCGGCAGCGGCAAGCATGTGGTGGAGCGGGAACTCCGGCAGGCGCTCCGCCTGTTGGAGAATCTCGATGGCCTGGAAGTGCTGGACGCAGAGATCACCTACGCCTGAGCTTTGGTGAGGAGGTGTGGCAGGTGACCCGTATCCGCGCGGCTCGCGTCGGCGAGCAGCTCAAAAAGGAGCTCAGCCAGCTGTTGCAACAGGAATTGAAGGATCCGCGGATCGGTTTCGTCACGATCACGTCGGTGGAGATGAGCCGGGATTTGGAGCACGCCAAAGTGTTTGTCAGCGTCATGGGGGATGAGGAGCAGAAGAAAAAAACGCTGGAAGGGCTTGAAAAGGCGAAGGGCTTCCTCCGGTCGGAAGCGGGGCGGCGTTTGGGCATTCGGAGGACCCCGGAAATCGTCTTCAAGTTGGATCATTCGATCGAGCACGGGCAACGGATTTCCAAGTTATTGGAAGAAGTGAAACGAAGTGAGCCGGATGAATGAATTCTTTCGGGAGGCAACCCGGTTCGTGTCCGAAGGGGAGCGGTATTTGGTGGTTTCCCATGTCGATCCGGACGGTGACGCAATCGGCTCCACGCTGGCGGTGGGACATCTGCTCCGCCTCCTGGGGAAGCGGGCGGTGATGGTGAACGCGTCTCCGGTTCCCGCAAAATACCGCGGACTTCCCGGGGCGGAAGAGATCGCAAGGCCGCAGGATCTCTTTGACGAGCCCCCCTTTGAACGGGTGATCGCCGTGGATGTGGCGGATGAGGACCGGATGGGCGATTGCCGGACCCTCATCGCCCCGGACGCCCGCCTGTTGAACATCGACCATCACCGGACCAACGACCGTTTCGGCACCCATCACCTGATCAACCCCGAGGCGGCCGCGACGGCGGAGGTGTTGTACGACTGGATCGAATCGATGGGGGTCAAGTGGTCGAAACCCCTGGCCGCCTGCGTTTATACCGGCCTGCTGACGGACACGGGGGGATTTCGTTACAGCAACACCACGCCGGCGGTGATGAAACGGGCGGCCCGGCTGCTGGAATGCGGCGTCGATGCCCATCGGATTGCGGAACAGGTTCTGGAGACCCTGACGATCGGCCAGCTCAACCTGCTCCGCCGGGCCCTTTCCACCCTCCGGTTGTCGGAGGATGGACGGATCGCATGGATGTGGCTCACCTATCAGGATTTTGTGGATGCCGGTGCCGGTGAAGGGGATTTGGACGGGATCGTCAATTACGCCCGGAACGTGGACGGCGCCGAGGTGGGAATCCTGTTCCGCCAGCTGAAAGGCGGCGCGGTCAAGGTGAGCCTGCGGTCCAGGCGGCGGGTCGACGTCAGTGAAGTGGCCGGATGTTTCGGCGGGGGCGGCCATGCCCGGGCGGCCGGATGCACCGTCGCGGGAACCCGCGACGAAGTGGAGCGCCGCGTGCTGGAACGGGTGGTGGAGGCGCTCGGCCGATGACGCTGCTTGGCGTGATTCCCGTTTGGAAGCCGGCGGGCATGACCTCCCACGACGTGGTGGTGGAGCTCCGCCGCCTGACCGGCCAGCGGAAAGTGGGTCACACCGGCACGCTGGATCCGGCGGTGGAAGGCGTGTTGCCGATCTGTCTGGGACAGGCGACGCGCATCGCCGAATACCTTCAGGAGCTGCCCAAGCGGTACGCCGGGTCGATGGTCCTGGGAGCTTCGACGGACACTCAGGACCAGACGGGCAGGATCCTTCGGGAGGAACCGGTGGGGCCTCTGGATCCGTCCAGGATTGATGAAGCTTTTCGACGGTTTCGGGGGGAGATCGATCAGGTCCCGCCGATGGTGTCGGCGGTGCGGGTGGAAGGCCGCCGCCTCTACGAATGGGCGAGGGAAGGAAAAGAGGTTCCGCGGCGGGCCCGGCGCGTCAAGATCTATGAACTTGTCCGCACCGGGATGGAGCGGGAAGGAAACCGGCTGCGGATCGATTTCGAGGTTCTCTGTTCAAAGGGCACCTATGTCCGCACGCTCTGTGTCGATATCGGCGCCTGGCTGGGATATCCCGCCCATATGTCCCGCCTGGTCCGTGTCCAAAGCGGCCCCTTTTTCCTTCAGGACACGCTGACGCTGGAAGAGCTTCGCGAAGTGGCGAGGCGCGGTGCCTGGGGGGATGTGCTGGTTTCGCCCGATGCGGCCCTGGGACATTTCCCCCTCCTGGTCGTTCCCTCTTCCGCCCGGCAGGGAGTGCTGAACGGGATGTGGCTGCAGCTGGAAGATCCCTTGGACTCCCGGGCGGTCGGAAGACTGGTGCGGGTGTACACGGAGGAAGGGGAGTTCTGCGCTCTGTACCGGATGTCCGCTCCCGACGTCGCCCGGCCGGAAAAAGTGTTTCGAAATGGGTGAAGCAGATGGAGACGGTGCAACTATCATATCCGTTGGATTCGGACAAAACATACCCGCCCGCAGTGCTGGCGATCGGTTATTTCGACGGAGTTCATCGGGGCCACCAGTCGGTGATCCGCCGCGCCAGGGAACTGGCGGCCCGGCTCGGGGTTGCTTCGGCGGTGATGACCTTTCATCCGCACCCCCGGGAAGTGCTGGGAAAGTCCAAGCTCTCCGGGTATATCACGCCGCTTCCGGACAAGCTCCGCCAGTTTGCCCGTTTGGGTGTGGACCGGACCTATGTGATGAAATTTGACCGCTTGTTCGCGGACCGGACCAAGGAGCAGTTCGTCGAGGAAGTATTGATTCCCCTTCAGGTGAAAGGGGTGGTGGTGGGTTTCAATTTTTGCTTTGGACGGGGCGCTTCGGGCCGGGCGGAGGACTTGAAGACCCTGGGGGAAGGCCGGTTCTGCGTCGAAGTGATCCACCCGGTGCTCGAAGGGGAGATTCCCGTCAGCAGCACCCGCCTGCGGGAAGCCCTCGCCGCCGGAGATGTGGTCACGGCGGAAAAGATTTTGGGCCGTCCCCATCTGGTGGAAGGGGAAGTGGTCACCGGGGACCGACGCGGCCGGACCATCGGTTTTCCCACGGCCAATCTGGCCTTGACTCAGCCCTATGCCATTCCCAAAAGAGGGGTGTATCTCGTCTCCGTTGCCCTTGGGGATCGGTGGATACCCGGCGTGATGAACATCGGACTGCGCCCCACCTTCCAGTCCCCCGAACCGAAGCTCACTCTGGAGGTCCACCTGCTCCGCTTTGAGGGCGACCTGTACGGCAAGACCCTGCGCGTTCGTTTTCACCGCTTTCTCCGGGAAGAGAGGCGTTTTGGCTCCGCGGACGATCTGGTCCGTCAGATTCGGGAAGATGTTCGCCGGGCGGAGGCGATTTGGCCGGAAATTGAATCCGGCGTGAGGGAATGATGGTTTGTCATGCGGAAAGGTTGTCGAAAAGGCGTGCCTCCCTCCATTGGCTCTCCGACGCAGACTGTGCTATAATTAATCGAGATGGCGGCTGAAGCCGCCGGGTTTTCAAACAAACCTTGACGCGGTTGATCGAGGGCCTCGGCGATCTTCTGGGTCAAGGGGTTCAGAAAACGAGGAGGTGTAAAAGATGGCGCTGTCCCAAGAGCGGAAGCGGCAGATCATCGAAGAATTCAAGATCCACGAAAACGATACCGGATCCCCTGAAGTGCAAGTCGCCATCTTGACCGAACGCATCAACGAGTTGAACGAGCATTTGCGGGAGCACAAGAAGGATCACCACTCCCGCCGGGGTTTGCTGAAGATGGTCGGTCAACGGCGCAATCTGCTCAACTACCTGAAGGAAAAGGACATTACGAGGTACCGGAAACTGATCGAGAGGCTGGGGCTGAGAAGGTGACGGAAAAAAGCGGGGAACATCCCCGCTTTTTTCGGTCGAGGTTTTCTTCTACATACGGGGTGGGCAGGAAATACTGTCTGAATGAAGAATCTATGTCTTGTGCACGAGAGGAGGAAGCGATCCGACTATGGAACCGATGGAGCCGAAGATATTCACTTTTGACTTGGCCGGGCGCCCCCTGAAGATGGAGATCGGCAAGTATGCCAACTTTGCGAACGGTTCCGTGCTCGTCCGCTACGGCGACACGGCCGTCATCACAACGGCGGTCGCATCGAAGGAGACGAAAGACACCGATTTTTTTCCGCTCACGGTCAACTATGAGGAGCGGTTGTACGCCGTCGGGAAGATTCCCGGCGGATTCATCAAGCGGGAAGGCCGTCCCAGCGAAAAGGCGGTTCTCGCCAGCCGTTTGATTGACCGCCCGATCCGCCCGCTGTTCCCGGAGGGACTCCGGAATGAAGTGCAGGTGATCGCGACGGTTCTTTCCGTCGATCAGAACTGTTCTCCCGAGATTGCGGCCATGCTCGGCGCCTCCACCGCCCTTTCCATTTCCGACATTCCCTTTGATGGCCCCATCGGCGGAGTGATTGTCGGACGGGTGAACGGGAAGTTTGTGATCAATCCCACCGTCGAGCAGATGGAAAAAAGCGACATGCATCTGGTTGTCGCCGGCACGAAGGACGCCATCAACATGGTGGAGGCGGGCTGTGACGAGGTTCCCGAGAAAGTGGTGCTGGAGGGAATCCTGTTCGGCCACAAAACGATCAAAAAACTGGTGGAATTCCAGGAACAGATTGTTGAGGCCGTCGGGAAGGAGAAGATGGAGCCCGAGTTGGCCAAGGTGGATGAGGAACTGGAGAGCCTGGTGCGCGATCTCGCCACGGACCGGGTCATCGAGGCCGCCAAGGTGGTGGAAAAACAGGCGCGGCAGGAGGCCTTGGACGCGATCCGGGATGAGCTGCTGGAGGCGTTGGCGGAGGATTATCCGGAACCGGAGCAGCAAAGGGATATTGAAAAGGTTCTGGAAATGATTCTGAAAGAGGAAGTCCGGCGGATGATCCTGGAGGAGTCCAGGCGCCCCGACGGACGGGGACCCGAGGATATTCGCCCCCTGTACAGCGAAACCTCCCTGTTGCCTCGCGCCCATGGTTCGGGCCTTTTCCGGCGCGGACAGACCCAGGTGTTGAGCGTCTGCACCCTGGGGGCCCTCGGGGATGTGCAGATTCTCGACGGGCTTGATCTGGAAGAGTCGAAGCGGTTCATGCATCACTATAACTTCCCGCCGTACAGTGTCGGGGAGACCCGTCCGCTGCGGTCGCCCGGTCGGCGGGAGATCGGTCACGGAGCCCTCGGAGAGCGCGCCCTGGAACCGATCATCCCTTCGGAAGACGAGTTTCCGTACACCATCCGCCTCGTTTCGGAGGTGTTGGAGTCCAACGGATCCACTTCCCAGGCCAGCATCTGCGCTTCCACCCTTGCGCTGATGGATGCGGGCGTTCCCATCAAGGCGCCGGTGGCCGGAATCGCCATGGGCTTGGTCAAGGAAGGGGATCGGGTGGTGGTGTTGACCGACATCCAGGGGCTCGAGGACCATCTGGGAGACATGGACTTCAAGGTGGCGGGAACCCGCAAAGGCATCACCGCGCTTCAGATGGACATCAAGATCAAGGGGATCGACCGGGAAATCCTGGATCAGGCACTAAGGCAAGCCAGGAAGGCCCGGATGAAGATCCTCGACCACATGGCGAAAACGCTGCCCAAGCCGCGGAAGGAACTGTCCCCGTATGCGCCCAAGATTCTCACCCTGCGTATTCATCCGGACAAGATCCGCGATGTGATCGGACCCAGCGGCCGGGTGATCAACCGGATCATCGACGAGACGGGCGTGAAGATCGACATCGAACAGGACGGGCGCATCTACATCGCCTCGACGGATCCCAAACAAAACGAGGCCGCCAAAAAGATCATCGAGGATCTCGTCCGCGAGGTGGTGGTGGGCGAAGTCTACATGGGCACGGTGAAGCGGGTGGAGAAATACGGCGCCTTTGTCGAGGTGCTCCCGGGCAAGGAAGGCTTGGTCCACATTTCCCAGCTGGATGCAAACCGTGTCAACAAGGTGTCCGACGTGGTCAAGGTGGGAGACACCATCATGGTGAAGGTGACGGAGATCGACGATCAGGGTCGGATCAATTTGTCCCGAAAGGCGGTTCTGAAGGAACGGTCTTCGGTGAAATAAGGCCGGGCAAATGCCCGTCCCATTATTTTTTCACAAAAAGAGCGGAGCAATCTGGCTCTTTTTTGTGTTTATAAAGCATCTCCGGCTCATACCCAATCCTTCGGCTGCATAACGTTTAGTGGACAAAGAGTGGGAGGTGCTGAGGCCGTGCGGCACGGTGCCCGAATCCGAATGCTCGGCTGGCTGATCCCGGTGCTTCCGCTTCTTTTGGCCCTGGTTCAGTCGCCGGCGGTGACCGCCTATGTCGCCGCGGTGAAGGAGGGGACTTTTCCGGCCTTTGCGGAGGGAGATCTCCGTTCCAGGATCGAAGCGGAAGCGAAGCGCCGCTTTGAACCTCCCGTCGACGCGCGGATTGACAAGGTCTGGAAGGCGATTCCCGGATACGACGGCTTGGCGGTGGATGTGGAGGAGACTTACCGGCTGGCCAAAAAGCGGGAACCCGGATCGCCCATTTCCTGGGTCTACAAGGTGGTGCCCGCACGGATTTCCCTGGACGACCTGGAGCCCCAGCCCATCTACCGGGGAAATGAGAAGAAGCCCATGGTCGCCCTCATGGTGAATGTCTCCTGGGGAACGGAGCACCTGCGGACGATGGTTCAGGTGTTGAAGGAAAATCAGGTTCCCGCCACCTTTTTCCTGGAGGGCTCCTGGTTGAAAAAACATCCGGAAGAGGCCCGGCTCCTGATGAAGGAAGGGCACGAAATCGGCAACCATGCTTATTCCCACCCGCAGATGAGCCGGCTTTCCCCCGCCCGGATCCGCGGGGAGCTCATCCGAACGGAGCAGTTGATCGAGGAGACCCTCGGCGTCCGTTCCAGATGGTTTGCCCCCCCTGCCGGGGATTATAATCAGAGGGTGGTGGAGGAAGCGGACCGGTTGGGGATGAAAACGGTCCTGTGGACCGTGGACACGGTGGACTGGCGAAAAAGTTCCACTCCTGAAATCATGGTGGAACGGGTGAGGAGGGGAGTTGCGGGCGGTTCCCTCATCCTGATGCATCCGACGGACCGCACGGTGAAAGCCCTTCCGGAAATCATCCGAGTGATCAAGGAAAAGGGACTCCGGCTGGGGACCGTCAGCGAGGTGTTGTCCCCGAAGCGGCTGGAGCCGGTTGAGCCGATGGTGACCTTCTGATATAGTTAGGTTGTTGCTTCCATTGAAATGATTTTTTCGCTCGAATTTGCGGCATTGGGAAATGTAAGGAGGATCCCTGTGATCGTCAGGCACACTTTGCCCAACGGCGTGCGCATCGTCGCTGAACCCATCCACCATGTCCGCTCCGTTGCCCTCGGTTTTTGGGTCGGCACGGGTTCCCGGAACGAAACGGATGAAATCAACGGCGTATCCCATTTTCTCGAACACATGATGTTCAAGGGCACGAAGAAGCGGACGGCCCGGCAGCTTGCCGAAGCCTTCGATGAGATCGGCGGTCAGGTGAATGCCTTTACGTCGAAGGAACTGACCTGCTACTATGCGAAGGTGCTGGATCAGCATTTTTCGGCCGCCCTGGAGATTTTGGCGGATATGTTTTTCGGGTCGACGCTGCCCGATGAAGAGATCGAAAAGGAGAAAAAGGTGATCATCGAGGAGATCCGCATGGTGGAGGACACGCCGGACGATCTCATCCATGATCTCCTTTCAAAGGCGGTGATGGGAAAGCACCCCCTGGGCTTCCCCATTCTCGGCAGTATCGAAAACATTCAGGCGTTTGACCGGTCCCGCCTGGAAAACTACCGCCGCCGGCAATATCGTCCCGATCAGACGGTGATCGCTCTGGCCGGCCGTCTGCCGGAGGATTTTCTGGACCAGATCGAATCGTATTTTTCCGCCTTTCCAAAGGGCGGGGACGCTTCGGTGTGCCGGCCGCCCGTTTTCCGGTCGGATGTCGTGGCCCGCAAAAAATCGACGGAACAGACGCACCTCTGCCTGGGACTTCCCGGCCTGGCGATTCAGGACCCGCGAATTTACGCACTCATCTTGCTGAACAACATGCTGGGAGGGAACATGAGCTCCCGGCTCTTTCAGAAGGTGCGGGAGGAACGGGGGTTGGCCTATTCCGTCTATTCCTACCACATGGCCTACCGGGACTGCGGCCTCTTCGCGGTCTATGCGGGCACGGGCCCCGGCCAGGAAAACGAACTGATCCGGCTCATCTTCGAAATCCTGGACGAATTGCGGCAGTCCGGCGTGGAGGAATCCGAACTGAACAAGGCCAAGGAACAGCTCAAGAGCGGGTACATGCTGAGCCTGGAAAGCACCAACAACCGGATGAGCCGGTTGGGGAAAAACGAGCTCCTGCTGGGGAAACACGTGACCCTGGATGAGACGATCGAGTGCATCGAGCGGGTGACGACGGAGGACATCCTCGAACTGGCACGGGATCTCTTTTCCCGGCCCGCTTCCCTTGCCGTGATTTCCCCGTCGGGGGAGATTCCCTCGGCGTACGGGAGGGATGCCCTTGTTTGAGATTGCCGTCAAGCGGTTGCCGGGATGCGAAGACCTTCCGCTTCCCCGAAAAATGTCCCGGGGCGCCAGCGGATTGGACCTGCATGCCGCCGTCGATCAACCCGTGACCCTGACACCCGGCCGGTGGAAACTGATTCCGACGGGGATCGCTCTGGAAATGCCCGAGGGCGTGGAAGCCCAGGTTCGCCCCCGGAGCGGATTGGCCTTAAAACACGGAGTCACGGTGCTGAACAGTCCGGGGACCATCGATTCCGACTACCGGGGGGAAGTGGGGGTGATCCTGATCAACTTGGGAGATGAACCGTTCGTCCTTCACCGGGGAGACCGCATCGCCCAGCTGGTGTTCGGCAGGGTGCTCGATGTCCGGTTGAAGGAGGTGGAGCGGCTCGGCTTCACGGAGCGGGGCGGAGGCGGTTTCGGACATACCGGAAAATGACGGTTTTAAGCTTGGAGCAAGACCTCCTGCGGGGAGCGGATGGCGGGGTGGACGGATTGAAGAGGACCGACCGGGAGCTGGAAAGGATGCGCGAGCAGCTGTACCGGATGATCAGCCGGGCAGGCTTTCGCTTTTCTTCGGATGAGGCGCTTTGGATCAGCGGAAAAATGGATGAACTGATTCTCCAATATTACAGGGAAAGAGACACCGGCTGCCAAAAGCGGTCATTCTTCGGTTCCCGCCGAAGATGACCGCTTCTTTTTTTCGGTTTGCGCGGGACGGTTTTTCGGGCGGGGGATATATTCCCGGATTCCCTTCAATAACGTATAGCAGAGGGGCTTGTGTCGGGGGATCTCCGGCCGCCCCGCGGAAGGAGGATGGGCATGCGCTGGAGCGAATTGGCCGAAAAGGAACTGATCGATTTGGTCAACGGGGAGCGACTGGGATTGATGGGTGAAGCGGATCTTGTGGTGGACCCGGGCAGTGGACGGGTGAAATCCCTGGTTTTGTCGGGGGGCGGGTCCCTCTTTCGGAAAAAAAGGGAGGAGATTACGATCGATTGGGGGATGATCCGCAAAATCGGCCCGGAAATGGTGATTGTCGCCCTCGGCAAAACCGGCGTTTCCAAAGGGTGACGGACTTTCTTCGAGCCCGCGTTGCGGGCTGAGGCTGTTGACAAAGAAGGGTCAACAGCCTTTTTTGTTGAATTCGGAATAAAACAATTCCGAAGGAAGGTTTTTATATGTTCAGGACGAACCCATCCAGGGAATTTCAACCCGAAACAGTCAACATAGAAGACCTTGTTCCCCAAGATCACTTGCTTAGAAAAATCAATGAAACCATCGACTTTTCGTTTATCGCGGAAAAATGCCGCCCCTTGTATTGTCAAGATAATGGGCGTCCTTGCATCGATCCGGTCATGCTGTTCAAAATGCTTTTGATCGGTTATTTGTACGGAATTCGTTCGGAAAGACGCCTCATTGAGGAAAT